>JBFJTQ010000038.1:0-9109 GCA_041625275.1 Binatia bacterium
AGCTCATGCCCGCGGAAAAAGTAATTCCGATCCAGATCAAGAGCAGCGAGGCTAGAATTGCCGCGACGGTGCGGTAACGCCCAAACGCCGCAAAATAGACGCCGTAGTAAGCAACTATGAGCAGCGGAATCACGACAAACCAGAACCACGCTTGAAGAATCGTCGCCGGGTAAAAAAACTGTGGATAAAGCGTTTGAATAAAGAGCAGGGGCACAATGCCGGCGTTGAGTCCAAAGGCCATAAAAAACGGCATTCCCTTGAACAGGCGGTCGGCGACTCTCGCCTTGGATCGGGACAGCACCAACGCGGTCGGCAGGCCAGCCAGCCAGAGATTCATAAAGACCATGTGAAGGAGAAACCCGGCAATCTTGAGAACCAGGAGCCACGGCGCCGGAATAGGAAGACCCAACGGCTCGACGCTTGAAAAAGGCTCGATCATCGGCGTTTCTCCGGCTCATTCAACTCGATCAGATAGGCGGCCAAGGCATCACGCTCGGCTTCCGTCCCCATCCAGGGTGGCATGGCCGGATTGGCCCGGTGCAAATGGCGCACGGTTTCATAAATCAGTTCAGGCGTCCAGGGACGCAAAAGCGGCACGATGCCGTTGTAACCCCACTCTGCATGGCACGGAGAGCAGTGATAGCGAAACAGCGCCTTTCCCGCCTGAGCTTTTTCCTCTTCACGCCATGGCGTTCCACTGCCGGCCTCGGGCATTGACAACTCTCGGCGCAGGTAGTGGTTCAACCAGGGACTATGCCGAATAAGCCCTTCGCTCTGAATTTTCCTGACTTCCGCAACTCGCACGCCGGGTGACAAGAGATATCCATCGATGCGGTACGGTTTTCGGGTCCCCTCGCGCACAAACTCGCCCGTCGTAATGGCGGCGGCGCCCGCGAGAAAAAGCAACAACGCGGCCGGCGGGGTAATCCAGCGGGAACCCGCGAAGTGTCCCCATGCCAGAGCCGCCATGACCAGGAGGGTTACAAGAAAGTTGATCGCCGTCATACTCAGCAGGATCGGCGCGCGAATGAGATTGAGCTGCGCGTGCTCCGGCATGACGGCGAAATACCAGGCTCCGCCCAGTAAAATAAGCGCGGTGCCACCCAATGCCCAACGAGAAATCCAGCGGATCAACAGATCCTTCAATTGCCCGCCGTCTTCACGAAACGACAGATGCAGGCCGATACCCAGGGCGGCGATCGCCAGCGACCCTCCCGTGCGCAACAGCACCTGGGGTCCAAAGGAGGGATTGAAAAAGGCTCGAAAAAAGCTCTCTTCCGGCGTCCATCCGCCGCTGGTCAACATGAATGCCGTGATGCCTGTGATCAAAACCAGACTTACCCACCCGGAGACCGCATACATCCACCCAACCATGACGTGCTCACGGGGCGGAATCCGGTCCCAGAGGTAATAGAAAGCGAAGGCCGAGGCCAATTCCAACACGAAGACCGCCCACTCCGCCGCCCAGCCGAAGACAAAGATATGGATGAGAGCGCTGGTCGTTTCAGGGCTGGTCAAACCGATGGTCCACCAAATACCAATCCCCGTGACGGCCCCGAAAACCACGGTGATGAGCACGAACGCACGCGTCAGTTGACGCAGATAGCTCAAGGCGTCAGATCGCTTCTCGCGGTATGCCCGTCGCGTCAAATCCGCCAGCAAGATCCCGCCGCCGACAGCGAGCTGCGCCACGATGACATGAGGCACGGCAATCAGGGGAATCAACATCGGCGCCGTCAGATACGGAACGTACCAAACTGGATAATCCATTGATAAAAGTTAGTGTAGCCTTTCAGACGGTCGTTACAAGGTTCAACCCGGATTTCGTAGTTTAGAATAAGCGAACGAAATCGCTATGCGCGATTAACATTCGTTAAATATATAGAAGTCAAGGGAGCTGAAATCTCATAACTGTACTCTGACGGCTCATGGCAAGAAGTGGCAAGCGCCGAAAACAATTTTGAAACCTTGCGGTTCGAAACTGAGTCCATGTCTTCGGACGAGAGCATCAGCCATTGTTGCGCTTGGCTGGTTGGTCTTACCCTTTATCTGCTTTCGCGCGGCCGCGACCCGAGGTCGAGTCCTCCCCAAGCGGACATGGAGAGGTCTCGGTCTGTTGATGAAATACTTCTGGTTTTAGCTTGAGCGTGCTCTTGATGGAGTTCGAGACAAAACAATTCTCTTTCGCCTTCTCCAGGATGCGCCCAGCCCGATCCACATCCTCGGCAGAAGCAAGTACGAGTCGCGGCATGATAACGATCTCCGTTATCTGGTAGCCGTCTCCTTCCACTTTCTCCAGTTTCCCCTTCGCCGAAGAACTCAAACTCACCAGGTTTAATTTTGAATTCTCGGCGATTGCCAAGAGAGTCAACATAAAGCATGCGTTCAGGGAGGCGACGAACAGGTGCTCCGGGGTCCAAACGCCTTCCCGACCCCTAAACTCGGGTGGCGCGCCCAGGCTGATTGTCGGCAAGCCAGGCCCCGACAGAACGCCTTCTTTTGCACCCTTCCATTCGATCTCGGTCTCATAAACAAACGTGCTTGGCTCAGTCATACCAGGAATCCTCTCCCGTCGGTCAGACACAGCACCCCCGTCGGCATCATGAGTTAATGCGGCTCCTCCCTCCCGACGAATTCGCGCAATAGATCTGTGTAGGTAATCATCCCAACCAACTGCTCGTGATCGTCTACGACGGGAAGACCCCCGACATGCCAGCGCAGCATGAGTTCAGCCGCCTCTTTCAGCGTGGTGTCGGGCTTCACTCTTATGGGATCAAACACGGCCGCTTGCTGGACGGATAGCGACCACAATTGAACCATAGCATCTTCTTTACCGACAAACGCCAACGAAGGCCTGATCAACCGTATGTCGCGGTCGGAAAGCATACCGATCAACTTGCCCTTATCGTCAACTACAGGCAGATGGCGGAAATGCCCTCTTTCCATTTTCCATATCGCGTCCTGGAGCCCTTCGTCTGGCTTCACGGTGGCCGGCTCTCTCGTCATGCGTTCCTTAACTCTGGCGGCCTTCTTTTCTTTGCGCAGCGCAACGGTGGTCACCGACATGGGAATGTGCTTCATATACTCCGTTTCCAGATTTTCGTACTCAATCAGTTGCACTCTTCCACCACTGAGTACCTTTTCCACCTCGTGCGAGGCCGCCACCCCTTGCTCGATCCAGAAAGCGGTGACTTGTTTCTCAACCGCTTCCCTGGCCAGCCCGACTATGTCGAGTTTCTCGTTGGGGTAGACCTGAACCATATCGATCGCCCCAGGAACATCGTGCAAGCGCCGGTAACAGCGAACTCCAAGTAAACTTTCGCGTTCGGGCGCAAGAGGAATGATTTCAAGTCCCAAACCAAGCAGTTTTTCCATTGAAATAAAGCTAGCGCTGTCCGGGTCGCTGTCGACGCCGACCACCACCACACGACGGCAGTTCTCCAGAATGGCTTTTCGCTGCCGGCGCAGAAGGTAGACCCGGCGAGTTAAATCACCCTCCCAGTATTTTTCGATCATCTCCTGTCTTTTCCTGACGGGCGAAGTTTTTTCTTGCGCTTTTGTCAAAGGCATCGGCGACTCCTGTCGTTTGCGTCCGTTGTGTGGCATTGGAAAATGCCGCCTAGCATTGCTTTTCCACCACCACGCAAACAGCGATGAGCAATCGACGTACCAGGTTTGCTGCCCGTTCCTCGCAACCTCAAACGCCGATCTTGCTAAAATTGGGAAAAAAGACGTTCGGGTAGTCGCAGGCTTGCAAAAGCCGGGGGGAGCCTTGCCTAACAGGAATGGGCATCGGGCGAACTCAAAATTTGCTTGTGGCATGCCTGTCTGGCCGAAAAAAACACCGGATGGCAGCTACCGCAATAGCTCTCCCTTCGATCATGACGCCCCCACTTCAAACTCAAGAGCCACGTTTTGCTCTTGCACTCAAGACGCATGACTTATCGCCACGACCTTAGTTCTAACCTTACCTGTAACGGAAACCGCCGCCTGGATCGCGCCGGATGAGCCTCATTTCGCGTTGTCGCGGTTAAGGCCCAGTTTGTCCAGAAACCACATCATAGGACACCGCTTGGTGAAGCCAGATTGAAACAGATTCAATCCCACGAAGGCGGTCAACAGATACCAGCCCGAATGCACCCAATATCCCAGGGCGAGGCCCAATAGAATGAAGGTTCCGGCAATGAGACGCAGGGCTTCGTTTTTGGTCATGACAACCCCCCGGTTGGATTCACGACACTGCGGGGCGAACTATCGACTTGGGCCACAAGCCTTATTCCTTTTCGCTCAGGTAATAGAGGACAGGCACGGCCATACGGGACAAAAGGGTTGACGCGACCTCGCCGGCCATGAGGGAAATGGCCAGCCCTTGAAAAATCGGGTCGAACAGAATGACGGCCGATCCGACGACAACGGCCGAAGCCGTGAGCAGCATGGGGCGGAAGCGCACCGCGCCGGCATCGATCACCGCCTGCGCCAACGGCATCCCTTCTTTTCGCCGCAGCTCGACGAAATCGATCAGAATAATCGAATTCCTAACGACAATACCCGCCCCGGCGATGAAACCGATCATGGACGTGGCCGTGAAGAACGCTCCCATCAACCAGTGGGCGGGGAGAATCCCGATGAGAGAGAGCGGAATGGGCGCCATGATGGTCAGCGGCGTCTTAAAGGATTGGAACCACGCGACGACGAGAATGTAGATCAGAATGAGTACGGCGGCGAAGGCCAACCCCAGGTCGCGGAAAACCTCATAGGTAACATGCCATTCACCATCCCATTTCATGGCATACGCCGCGGTCGTGAAAGGCTGCTGTGTCATATGGGTGGGAACCGCCTGCTGGCCGCCAGGAGCTGTCATGCCGGCAATGTCCTCGTCCAAACGCAAAATGGCGTAAACGGGGCTCTCTTCGCGCCCCGCTACGTCTCCCGTGACGTAAACGACTCGCTTTAAGTTTTTCCTGTAGATGTTCGGGCCCTGCGAACTTGTCACGGCGCGGGTGATTTCGGAAAGCGGCACGAGCTTGTTTGCGGCACCAACGAGCTTGAGGCTTTGCAGGTCGGCCACATCCGACCGCTGGGAGCGAGGCAATTGCAGGAAGATGAGCACATCTTCCTTTTCCCGATCGATATGCGCAAGGCCACTCTCGCTTCCTCCAAGGGCAATTCTGAGCGCTTGGGTTACTTGCTCGGCGGTGATGCCATTGTAGGCGGCTTTTTCTTTGTCGACGACGAAACGAATTTTCGGTTGTGGATCTTCGACGTACCAGTCGGTATCCACCACACCAGGAGTCTTCTCAAAAAGTTGGCGAATCTTTTGCGCCAACTGGATCTGCCCCTCGTAGTCAGGGCCATAAATCTCAGCCACGAGCGTCTGGAGCACCGGCGGACCCGGCGGCGCCTCCGCGATCTTCACTCGCGCGCCGAAGCGAGCGGCGATCTCCTGGATGCCGGGGCGCACCCTCTTGGCGATATCGTGGCTTTGCTCGTCACGCTCTCCTTTCGGCAGCAGATTGACCTGGATATCGGCTACATGAGGCCCACGCCGGAGAAAGTAGTGGCGCACCAGCCCGTTGAAATTGTAGGGCGCAGCGGTGCCCGCGTAGAGCTGGTAGTCGGTGACTTCGGGAACATGGCTGACATAATCGCCTATTTCGCGGCCCACTCTTGCTGTTTGCTCCAGTGTGGTGCCTTCGGGCATATCGATAATAATTTGAAATTCGCTCTTGTTATCGAAGGGAAGCATCTTGACGGTGACCAATTTCGTATACAGAAGTCCGACCGCCGCCAGGAGAAGAAGCAGCACGCCGAGGAGGAAAATCGTTCGCCACTTCCAGTCGTAGATCAAGTGCCCCATCGTCCAGCGATAGAGTTGAGTTACTCGCCCCTCTCTTTCCTCGTTCTCCTCTCCTTTCCCACTGCCCAAGAGATGAAGAGCCGCCCAGGGCGTAATCACAAAAGCGACGGCCATGGAAAAAAGCATTGCCGTCGAGGCGCCGACGGGGATCGGACGCATGTACGGCCCCATCAGTCCGCGCACGAACGCCATGGGCAGGATGGCTGCGATGACGGTAAAGGTCGCGAGAATAAGAGGGCTACGGACCTCGTTGACGGCTTCCACGGTCACATCGACAAGAGGCCGTCCCCGATTTGCCGGCATGCGAAAATGCCTCACGATATTCTCGACGTCAACAATGGGATCATCGACCAGTATGCCGATGGAAAAAATCAAGGCGAACAGCGTAACCCGGTTCAGGGTGTAGCCATAAACGTAATAGATAAAAAGAGTCAGCAACAGGACCACGGGAACGGCAGTAAAAACCACGAGCGAGGCTCTCCCGCCTAGAAAGAGCGCGATCAGGATCGTTACCGAGACTGTGGCAATGAGCAGGTGTTCGAGCAGCTCATTGGATTTTTCCTGGGCCGTTTCGCCGTAGTTACGCGTGACCGTAATGCGAACGTCTTGTGGAATGAGACGGCCCTTTTCGTCCTCGACTCGGGCCAGAACTCTTTCGGCCACGACCACTGCGTTGGTTCCTTTCCGCTTCGCCACCGAAAGCGTCACCGCCGGAGCGAGCCCGCCGGCCTTGTCGGAGATTTCCTTGGCCGCGCCTGCCGGACCCACGCCAAAGAGGACATAATCCTTGGCTTCTTGGGGTCCGTCGATGACTTCGGCAACATCTCTCAGATAAACGGGTCGCTGGCCTGACGTTCCGACCACTAAGGCTTTGACCGACTCAGCGCTTTCTAGAAACTCTCCCACATCGACCAGCACTTCGCGGTTTGCCGCCGTGTAGCTCCCGGCGCGCACTTCTTTGTTGGCGCCGTTCAAGGCGGCCACGATGCGGGAAGGATCAACGTGAAAGGCGGCCATGCGCTGCGTGTCGAGAACCACTCGCATTTCTCTCCTTTGGCCGCCGATCAATTGGGTTGCGGAAACGTCCTGGATATCCTTGACGCGGTCATCCAGTTCCGCCGCGATGCGTCTCAGGGTAAAATGATCGTACTGATCACTCCATAGGGTTAGACTCAAAATCGGCACATCGTCGATGGAGCGCGGCTTGATTAGGGGTCGCGACGCACCCGGGGGAATCAAGTCAAAATTGGAATAGAGCTTGTTATAGAGTCTGACGATACTGTCTTCTTCGTTTTCCCCGACGTAAAAACGAACAATCGCCATGGTCAGGCCGGGACTCGTCGTGGAATAGATGTATTCGACTCCCTGCGTCTCGGCGAGTTTCTTTTCCATCGGAATCGTTACCCGCTCTTCCATCTCCTTGACGCTCGCTCCGGGCATTTCAACGAACACATCGATCATCGGAACGATGATCTGAGGTTCTTCTTCGCGCGGCGTCGCCATAATGGCAAAAACGCCCAAACAGAGAGCGGCCAGGATGGCCAAAGGCGTGAGTTTTGAGTCGATGAAGGTACGGACGATGCCTTCCATGAAATGGCTCATGGTCGAGACTCCTAATTCGCAGCCGAAAGGGCCACGCGACTCCCGTCGGACACCTTCTCCAGACCGCTGACGACGATGCGCTCGCCCGCCGTTAAGCCAGATAGAATCTCGGCCTTTTCCCCGAAGCGCTTTCCCGCGTTCACAAGCCGCAACCGCACCCCGCCGCCATCGTTCACCGCATAGACACCCACGAGCTGACCCTTTTCG
Organism: Binatia bacterium; assembly: GCA_041625275.1. Classification (GTDB taxonomy): domain Bacteria; phylum Desulfobacterota; class Binatia; order UBA9968; family UBA9968; genus JBFJNS01. The sequence continues at coordinate 7,667 of JBFJTQ010000038.1, forward strand.
ACCAACGCTTTGGCAGGCACGACCAAAACCTCTCTTTTGCCGCCGCGAAACCGAGCCTTTCCGTACAAGCCCGAACGGACTAAGGCGTGCGCGGGAATGTCGATCTTGATTGTGAAACTGCGGCTTTGCGGGTCTGCCGCGGGCACGATCTCTCCGACCTTCCCCATTAAAGCCATTGCTTTGATGGCATCGATCTCAACCGGGGTTGTCAGGCCCAACTTCACATCGGCCAACCGGGATTCCCCTACCTGAACCTCCAGTCGATACGGACCGCGCTGCTCAATGGTCATGAGGGGGCTTCCCGGGGTCGCCAACGCCCCCACTTCTGCCGTCTTCGCCGTCACGACACCGTCAAACGGCGCCGTAATCTTGGTGAAACTAAGTCGCGTTTGCGCCTGCGAGATCCTGGCTACAGCCTGCTTTTTTCTCGCTCGCTGGGCGCGCAGGTTTTCTTCAGCGCGTTCCATCTCGGCGCTCGCGATTTTGTATCTGGCGTTGACTTCGTCGAATTCCTGCGGTGTAACCGACCCTCTGGCAACCAGAGGCTCGTAACGTTTGAACGTAGCGGCGGCGAGATCACGTTGCCCGCGAGCTGCCGCAACGGCTGACTCGGCAGCACCGATGGCCCGGGTTGCTTCCTCCAAACCGGCTTGCGCTCCTTGGAGTTCCGCCCGAACATCGCGATCGTCAATCTCGACCAGGGATTGCTCTCGCGACACATGATCACCTTCCCCCACCAGCACGGCGACAATGGTCCCGACGGTTTTGCTCGACAGCACAGTGATTTTTCGCGCCTTAACCGTTCCTACGGCTTCAAACGAGTCCTCCACAGTTTCCGGCCGAACCACCATCACCTCGACATCCCTGACAAGCGGCGGGACCGCGACCTCATCGGCCCCCTTCCTCTCTTTGGAGCATGCTGCGAAAAGCACGACGGCCAACAGGATCAATAGTTTCTTCCCGTACTTCACCGCACTCCTCCTTTGGCCAGGTTCAGGCGCGCGCGGAAGACTTGAGTGTTCACCTGCGCCTGAAGCAAGTCTTGTTCCGCTTTTTTGAGCGCCGTCTCGCCATCCAAAACATCGACATTGCGAGCCAGACCGGCGGTGTACCGGTCGGCGACGATGCGCAAAGCTTCCTGGGCCTGCGCGACATTGTCCCTGGCGACGGCCACCTGGGCGCGCGCCGTGATGAGGCTGAGATAACTCTGCTCCACCTCCAATTCCAACGCGTGCAGAAGCTCGCCATGGAGCAGTTGCGCTCGCTTGTGCAGCGCCTCTTCTTCAACCACCTTTTCCTCTACGGCGAATCCGTGAAAAAGATTCCACCGCGCAGTCACGAAAACGGCAAAGTTCTCAGCGTTGCCGCTAAAACGACGGGTATGGCTCTCAAACTGCGTGACCAGCCCCAGCTCGGGAAAATGAGCCGCTTGAGCCGCGCGAA
>JBFJTQ010000039.1:0-9076 GCA_041625275.1 Binatia bacterium
CAGGGATCTCCACCGGGTACTGAAAAGCCAAGAATACTCCCTCGCGTGCCCTTTCCTCCGGACTCATAGCAAGCAGATTCTTCCCCTGATAAACAACCTCCCCGCTGGTGACCTCATAATTTTCGCGCCCAGAGAGGACATGGGCTAGAGTGCTCTTGCCCGAGCCATTGGGCCCCATGATCGCGTGGACCTCGCCGGCAGCAACCGTCAGGTTAATACCGCGAAGAATCTCCTTGTCGCCCACTTTCGCTTGCAGCTCTTGAATTTCCAGCATCCCGCTTCCCTTTACAAATTACAACCCTTCATTAACCGACTCTTTGTACCGGACTTTTGACCAAGCGCCGTTTGAGTCCCAAGCGGTCCGCCACTTCACTGATCGAAACTCCGGCGAGAAAGTTGGCTAGAACACCTTGGGCTTCCTCCCAGATCGTTCTTTGGGAACACACAGCACAAAACGAGCAGTAATCGAGGCCTTGTTCCAGACACTCCATGAGGACCAACGGCCTCTCCACCGATTCGTAAACTTCTTTGATACTAATCGCTTGCGGCGGCTTGGCCAAGGTGAAACCGCCCTTCGATCCCACATGAGAATGCACCAGGCCACCCGCAACCAGATCCTTCATGATCTTTGATAGATAAAAACTGGGAATGTCCTGACTCTTTTCGATGTCCGCTCGGCTTATAATTTTTCCCGCCGGCTGCCCGGCCAAAAAAGACAACGCGCGAACGGCATAATCGACTCGCCGCCCCACGTTCATCAATGAGCTTCTTTCGTTTCTCATTCGGGAAGGTCGCATAATTGATGGCCCGATCTTTCCAAGATAGACTTTTTAGGTCTCCTTTGTCAAGGGATATGCCGCATTCCGCTGCTGGCGCGGCGCACTTTCCCGCAGTCGGCCTCTATGCTAATAAAAACCCATGTCGATTCTGAAAGTAGCGCGACTAGGGCACCCGGTGCTGCGAAAGGTCACCGAACCTCTGTCGCTAGACAGACTGCGCTCTGAGGCGACTCAGAAGTTTATCGATGACATGGTCGAAACGATGAGGGAATACGATGGCGTGGGGCTTGCCGCCGATCAGGTGCACCAGTCCATGGCACTAGCCGTGCTAGAGGCCAATAACAATCCCCGTTATCCACAGAAACCGGCCATACCCCTAACGGTTCTCGCGAACCCCACAGTCACCCCGTTGACCGATGAAGTGGAGCAAGATTGGGAAGGCTGTCTCAGTATTCCCGATCTCAGAGGTAGGGTGCCGCGCTTCAAGACCGTCCAGGTCGAGGCGTGGGATCGGCACGGCGAGGAGTTGTGCTTCGTCGCCTCCGGCTTTCATGCGCGCGTCATTCAGCATGAATGGGACCATCTGAACGGGAAAGTCTATCTCGACCGCATGAGCGATTTATCGAGCCTGTGCTTCTTGACCGAATTCGCCCGCTATTGGATCGACCGCTGAAGCTGCGTCGCGATTGTGTTTGGCTGACTGAAAGGCTAAAGTCGCCCCATGGTTTTACCTAATCTCCAAGATTCTCTGAATCGAATTCTGTCCAATGTGACTCCCGCTATCGGCCAAATTCTGGACCGCGCCCTGACCGGTGCCGACATTACCATCGAGGAGGCAACCTCTCTGTTTGACGCCGATGGGGCGGACCTCTTGGCTTTGGTCGCCGCAGCCGATCACCTGCGCGCGCGAACCGTTGGCGATAGGGTTACCTACGTTATCAACCGCAATATTAATTTCACCAACGTTTGCGTCAAGGCGTGCGGCTTCTGCGCTTTCAGCCGGGGTCATTTGGCCGAGGAAGGCTACTTCTTGCCGGTTGAAGAGATTATTCGGCGTGCTCGAGAAGCCCAGGAGTTTGGCGCCACCGAAGTCTGCGTTCAAGCCGGTCTCGCCCCGGGCATGGACGGATGGCACTACGTGAAGCTATGTCGCGCGCTCAACGAAGCCCTCCCGCAGCTTCACATTCATGGATTTTCACCGGAAGAGGTATTGTACGGATCCACACTGACCGGCGTATCCATTCGTAGTTATCTCTCGGCGCTGAAGGAAGCGGGGGTCGGCAGTCTGCCGGGCACCTCCGCTGAGATTTTAGTCGACGACATTCGTCAACAAGTGTCGCCCGGTCGGATCAGCACGGCCCAGTGGATCAATCTGATCCAAACCGCACATGAACTCGCCATCCCGACGACCTCCACTGTCATGTACGGTCACATCGAATCGTCGCATCACAAGGCGATGCATCTGAGCATTCTGCGCGATATTCAAAAACGAACAGGGGGCATCACGGAGTTTGTCCCCTTGAGCTTCGTGTACGAAGAGGCGCCCATGTTTCACCGCAACCGTATCCCGGGGTTACGGCGCGGCGCCAGCGGCGCCGAAGTGATGCAGATGTATGCCGTCTCGCGTCTGATGTTGAATAACTGGATACGGAACATCCAGGTCTCCTGGGTCAAGGAAGGGCCCAAATTCGCGCAAATCGCGCTCCTGGCAGGGGCCAACGATTTCGGCGGCACCCTGATCAACGAAAGTATTTCCACAGCTGCCGGCGCTGGCTACGGTCAGCTCATGAAACCTTCACATTTTCGCAGCCTGATTCGTGAGATGAGGCGTATCCCCGCCGAACGATCCACGACCTACAAAATCATCAGGGTCTACGAGACTGAGGAGAATCCCGCGGAACTCCTCGATCAAGTCGACAATCCAACAGAGCGCTTCGGTTCTTATCAAGAGCTCGTCCGGCTAAAAGATTATCGTTTCAAAGACTTCTATCGCGAGCAGAAAAGCAAACACTGAAGCGTTTCACCGGCTCTTGTCGATCTGCAGCCAACGCGACCATGGAAGGCAATCCCGCGGATTTCGAAACCATCGGGAATCGGATCGGTTTCCAAATCGATCAATCCGATGGCCACTGTCTGAAGCTCTCGTGGAAAGGCCCTAAATTTCCCGCCCTGCTATGCCTCGGAATTGCCCTTGCGTTGCTTTTTATTTCCGTCCCGATTATTCAAGCCGTTCGCGTGCGCGGATTTGTCGGCCCCGCCGCGGCGCTGTGGTATTTTCCACTGATGAACCTAATCCTGCTTGGGATCTCGTTGTATCTCCTCTCGCTCAGGCGAACAATCCTGGTGGATGCGAGCGGTCAACGAGTCGTTCTCACCAGGGGGAGTCTGTTCCGTGACAAGACCTTGACGATCGCCTCCAGTGACGTAACCAAAATTCACTTGGGCATGGATCAAGTCTATAGCGGTTTTGCCATGGCCGGCTCTTCAGCGGCCCAGACCTTCCCTGTCCCTTCCCTCCGCTTGATTCCCGCCAACGGGCCGAGCGTGCTTTTGGACCGCGGCAGTCGCAAAAGACTCGCGCGGATCGGAGAACTCATCAGCCAGCGTCTTCAAAAACCGCTGGAATCGGATCTGGAACCCCCGGGCTGATTTGAACGCCGCCACAGTCGATACCAGGCCTGTGAGCCGGGAGCATGCGGGTCAAGACCCGCGGGCGTCGCCCGGCATCAGGAAGTGGGGCTGCGGACCAGGATTTGGTGAAGCTGGCCCACGGCCTTCTTGACGCCTTCATGCGTGAGTTGGGAGGCGCTAAGCCACCGCAACCCCCGTTGACCGACATCGCCAAGAGCAAAAATATTCTCACTCAAGGATTTTTGCGTTTCGTCGAAGCGGGCTGTCCAGACTACATCGCCCCGGTTCACATCGACCAGATCGAGCACGAACGCAACCGAAGCCGGACTTTTCGCCCCCCACTCATCTCCTACTCTCTCCCGGTAGCGTTGAATCCGCGTAATGATCACTGCGTCGGCGTAAACCAACGCCCCCACTTTTTGGGTGCGCGCCAGTTCGTTCGCGCGCGGGACACTTTGCTCCACCTCGCGAATTTCGCTTTCTGAGACGATCTGCCAGTTGGCCATGGAGGCCAGCACGGAATGGACAAGGTGTGCGAGCAATTCTGAGGCGTTTCTGTCAGGAACCGAACTGCCTGGAGGGGTTGGCGACGTAAACGGAATTTTAGCCGTCCGCCCAGTCGGCGAGGTCTCCGGCGGCATGACCGCAATGCGCCTGATCTTGCGCGCTTCCAGATCTGACGCTTGCTTGCTTTGAAGATTTCCGGGGCCAAAACTGCACCCAGCGGCAAGGGTAAGAAACAACACCATGACTCTCGACATAAAAAAGATTCTCCACAAAGGCGATGCTCTTAGGGTTCACGAAGCTGTATTAAGGTGATCATTGGCCTCAATCGGGCAGGGTGAGGCGAAGACCGAGCTCGCGAAGTTGACCGGCCTCAACCGCCGATGGCGCGTCCGTCAACATACACACAGCACGCTGGCTCTTGGGGAAAGCAATGACATCCCGCAGCGATTTCGCCCCGCTCAACAACATCGCCATGCGATCTATGCCAAACGCTATGCCACCATGGGGCGGCGCACCGAAGCTGAGAGCCTCGAGAAAAAAGCCGAATTTCGCCTCCGCCTCTTCCGCTCCGATGCCCATCAAGTGCAGAAGTTTTTTCTGCAGTTCGACCTGATGAATACGAATGCTGCCGCCGCCTATTTCAGTGCCGTTAAGAGCGAGATCATAGGCTTTTGACCGCACCCGGACGGGATCTTCCTCCAACACCGCCAGGTCTTCGTCCAGAGGCGATGTGAACGGGTGATGCAGGGCGACATAACGCTTCTCTTGAAGGTCATACTCCACCAACGGAAAGTTCACCACCCACACGAGCGCGTAATCGTCTTCTGCAATGAGACCCAATCGATGGCCCAGACGCAAGCGCAGGTTGCCGAGGGCGTCGTTAACGATTTTCGCCGCGTCCGCCAGAAGGAGGATCACATCCCCAGGCCTAGCATCAAGGATTCTCGCCACATCCTTCTGCTCGCTGTCGGTGAGGAATTTGGCGATCGGCGACTGCCAGCCGCTCTCGGTCAGCTTCGCCCACGCCACTCCCTTCGCCCCGAAGGTGGCAACGAACGGCGTAAGATCATCGAGATCCTTGCGCGAAAGCTCCCCGCCCTTCGGCACGCAAATGCCTTTGACGACCCCACCAGCCTCGATGGCCCCGGCGAACACCTTCGCCTTTGATGACCGCAGGGCGTTCGTAAGGTCTCGCAGCTCCAGGCCGAAACGCATGTCGGGCTTGTCGGACCCGAAACGGCTCATCGCCTCTTCCCAAGCTAAACGAGGAAACGGACGTTGGAGCTCGATCCCCTTGAGTTCTTTGAAGAGGATCGCGATCATCCCCTCGACCACCTCCATGACATCCTCCGGCTGGACGAACGACATTTCGAGGTCGAGTTGCGTAAACTCAGGCTGGCGGTCCGCTCGCAGATCTTCATCCCGGAAGCACTTGACGATTTGAAAATATCGATCCAAGCCGGCCACCATGAGAATCTGCTTGAACAGCTGCGGCGATTGCGGCAGGGCATAAAACTTGCCCTGATAGATGCGGCTCGGAACGAGATAGTCCCGCGCCCCTTCGGGCGTACTTTTCGTTAACACCGGAGTTTCGACGTCAATAAAGCCCAAGCCGTCCAAATAGTCGCGGATCAGCTTTGTCATCCGATAACGCAGCAAGAGATGACTGAGACTGCGCGGTCGCCGCAAATCCAGATATCGATATTTGAGGCGCGTATTCTCATTCGCTTCAGTCTCATCATCGATGGCAAACGGCGGAGGCTGAGAGGCATTGAGAAGCTTCAAGTCCCTGCCGCGAACTTCGACTTCCCCGGTTGCGAGTTGAAGATTCAATGTTTCCTCGGGTCGCTTCGCCAACGCACCGCGAACGGCGATGACATCTTCGGAACGGAGCTGTTTCGCCTTTTCATGGGCCGTCCCACTCACCTCCGGATTGAACACCACCTGAGTGACACCGCTTCGATCCCTGAGATCCACAAAGATCAGGCCCCCGTGGTCCCGGCGCGTCTGCACCCAACCGAGAAGCGTGAGCTCTCTTCCAACGGAATTCAACCGGGGCTCGCCGCAATAGCAACTTCGTTTCCAATCGCCGAGCGGGTCCGTAAACACTCTCTCCATAGTTCTTAAGTCGCCTTCCTCGACATCAACTCGGCCTCAAGGCTATCCAGACCGATCTCGTGCTGCTGTTGTTTATGCATGTCGCGCAGCAAGACTTTTTCTCGCGCGAGCTCGTCGTCTCCGACAATTAGCACGCGGGAGGCTTTGAGTTTATCGGCACGTCTCATTTGGCTCTTCAAGCTCCTCGACTCGCCTTCTATCTCGACCATTAAGCCCTGGCGCCGCAACCGGTGAACCAGGGGGAAAGCCCAGTCCCGCGCCCTTTCGCCAACCCATACGACGTACAACGAAGGGCCGCGTTCCTCTCGCGTCCCGTTCATCTGCAGCAGCAGCGTCAGACGCTCGACCCCCATCGCAAATCCCACCCCGGGAATCGCCGGCCCGCCCAACTCCTGAACCAACCCGTCGTAGCGGCCCCCAGCGGCCACCGCATTTTGTGAACCGAGTTGCCCACTCGTCCACTCGAAGGTGGTCCGGCAATAATAGTCGAGGCCGCGCACCATCCGCGGGTTCAACTCGTAATCGACACCAGATTGTTCCAGTAAATGACGCACGGTCTGAAAATGCCGCCGGCAAGGCTCGCACAGAGAATCAAGCATCGAGGGGGCATCTCTCGTTTCCTCATTGCACCCATGCTCCTTGCAATCCAACACCCTCAGCGGATTACGCTCCATACGCCGCCGACAATTACCGCAGAGGGCCTCCGCACGCTTTTCCAAAAACCCCAGCAAAAGCTCCCTGAAAACTGGGCGGCAGTCAAAGCAACCGAGGGAATTGAGCTGGAGCGAAGTCCCCGCGAGACCCACGGCATCATAGAAATCGTGCAGTAACAGCAGCACTTCCGCATCGATGTGAGGATCTCCGCGACCCAGCACCTCAGCGCCGATTTGATGAAACTGCCGCATTCTCCCCTTTTGCGGCCGTTCCCGGCGAAACATCGGCCCCATGTAGTAAAGCTTGCGCACCGGTTCGATCTTGTGCATTTCCGATTGCACGTAGGCGCGCACGACGCCGGCGGTCCCTTCGGGCCGAAGCGTCAGCAGCGAGCCCTTCGCATCCTGATCCGCAAAGGTATACATTTCCTTTTCGACAATATCCGTGGTTTCGCCCAAGGATCGGCTAAAAAGCTCGGTCTTTTCCAGAATCGGGATGCGAATCTCCGAAAAATGGTAAGCCCCAAAAACGTCCCGTGCTTTTTGCTCTACCCAATGCCAGGTTTCTATTTCGCCCGGGAATATGTCAGAAAAGCCTTTAACTGCGGTGATTTTCATTTCCTGCGCGCCAAGCCTTCTCTCCCATACACCATAAGAACCTATAGAGGTCAAGCTAACGAATCCGCCCGCCACTGCGTGCCAGCAACTCATGACGAGCCACCCGAGGGACAATGACTAGTAAAGGGCCAAAAAACTGGCCATCAATCGTAGTCGGGGAGCTCCAAGTAGCGAATTGGTTCCCGGTGTCAGCCCGCCACCATTCACCACGGGAGTGCCATTGGCCCGGCCAGTTACAGGCGGGCACTTGGCGGATCCGCCATTCTCAAGTTTGCCAATGATTTGAGCCGCTAGAAGCTTGCAGATTTCGAGCCTTGGCCGGGGTAACTTCACAAGGGTCTTCGCATGGCTGAAAAGAACATACCCCGTATTCTTTCAACTTTGACGAATGCCATGTGCCGCCCTCAGGATTTTTGAGAAACCGTGCGTGCGTTTTTGAAGGCGTACTTTCACGATCTCGGTGGCATCACTCTTGCGCATCAAGTTCGATAGGTTCAGGCCCCTGGAAGCGTGATCTGGTGCATCCCCCAGGTGTTTGGCAAGCGCAGATGCCCGCGCAGGGGCAGAAAAACAGGGGAAGGAGGAGCCCTTGATCATGAACACGTGGGAATCAATCTTTGTGCAAAGCCCGGTTAATGACGGTCATTATGACGAGGACGAGCTACCTTACCTGAACTGGAATTGGCCCAAAGAGACCTGGTTCCAGACTCGATTGCAACAGATTCGCGAGCATCAACTCGCGGGCAGCTTGAGGACCATCAAGCGAATGGCCCACGGTGCGGAAGCGCACTTGTTGTGCGCATGAGCACCTCACACTTATAGGCTCTCCCGCAAGCTGCGAGAACCTGCCCGCCACCCCGCCGGCGAGTTACGTCGCATTGCGAGCGTCGTACCGAAATACGCGGCCCCGGCGTGTCGTACCGTGAAGCTCCCCGAACAGAAAGCCGCGAAACACCATGAAGTAGGTAAGGCAAAGACCGAAACCGAAGGTGAAAATAAAGAGTTGCAAAAAAACCGGCAGCCCCCAGGCAAACACCTCGAGTAACTGAAGCACAAAATATCCCGCCACGGTGATGACGATGTTCGGCAAGAACCATTCAATCCAGTTTTCAACGACGAAATGATAGCTTGCGCTGATCAGTTCCAGGCCGGATGTACGGGTGTGGTAAATGAACTCGGGAACGGGATTGAGCAAAATGTACAGCGCGACTTGAATCAAGACGAAAACGAGGGCACCGTTGGGAACCCCCGCCAAGGCCATGGATGCGACTCTCATCGGGATCCACAGGATAAAGACGATCCGCACGAGCTCCCAGAGATAGACCGTAAACCCTTTGGCAAAATCTTCGAAGTTAGTCCTGCCGGTTCGAACGATATTTTCGATCAAATAGAGACCGGAGCTCACACAAGCTTGACTTACAAGTGCCAGCAGAATGCTTCCAAGGATTCCGAACGGCGCCGCCAACGAAGCGGCCGCGGACAGAATCATTCCGTAAGCCAAAGGCGCAAAACTCACAACCCAATTCTTTATCACACTCTGCCAGGCCTTACCGGCAGCCGTCGCATAGAGCCAAAAAGTCGCCTCGATGAGTTTCATTCGTTTTCTATATCATAAACGAATGAACACTGCAGCGGCGGCGATTCAAACAAATCCCTTCGCCGCCGGCATGGCCACGGCTTTGGGCACTTACACGATGATGTCCTAACGATTGTTGGCGACAAGGGTGAGTCAGAGTCGCAAGGGATGCTGTTGGAAAACGCGGGAAGGGC
>JBFJTQ010000040.1:0-9076 GCA_041625275.1 Binatia bacterium
GAGAGGGAGCGCTAACCATCGGGGTTACGGAGCGTCATCATCTCAACTATCTTCAGGACGCCGAGAACCAGACTGCGTTGAAGACGGTTGCCAAGAGATTTTTTTCCAGGGATATGGCGATCAGGTTTACGCAAATAGCGTCCCAAGAGAGCACAGTGAAGATATCCGAAAGGCAGGCCACCCGCGTAGAGGGAATGGATAGCGACATGGTCAAGGAAGCGCTCAGGATATTCGGCGGCTCCGTCAAGGCTGGCCGACAAGAAAAAGCTTGAAGCGCGCGGCACAGAGGTAACTAGTGGATCCTAGAGCGCGAAAAAACGGAGGGGAATTTCATGGCCCAAGGAATCGGCGGAATGGGTAATCTGCTCAAGCAGGCCCAGGAAATGCAGGCTCGCCTATCCAAAATCCAGGAAGAGCTGGCACAGAGAACCGTGGAAGGTTCAGCCGGGGGAGGAATGGTCCAAGCCACGGTTAACGGGCAGCTCGCGTTGACGGCGGTTAAAATCGACAAGACGGTGATCAACGCCGAGGAGAAGGAAATGCTGGAGGACTTGGTGCTGGCGGCGGTGAATGATGGCATGCGCAAGGCGCGCGAGATGGCCTCCAACGAGATGAGCAAGATCACGGGGGGATTAAAAATTCCCGGGCTGTCGCTATGAGCACGTATCCTAAGCCTCTTGGTCGTTTGATCCAGGAATTGTCGAAACTTCCTGGCATCGGTGAAAAAACGGCCGCCCGGTTGGCGTTTCATTTGCTAAAAGGCAAGAAGGACGACGTTCTTGGTCTAGCCGAAAGCATTGCCAGATTGCGGAAGGAAGTGGGGCTCTGCAAAACCTGTTACGGCTTCAGCGAAGTGAGCCCAGGCGACGGCGAAGCGAGCCTTTGTTCCATCTGCCGCAACCCGCAACGCGAACGCGACAAGATCGGTGTGGTGGAAGAACCGGCGGATCTCATCGCCGTCGAGCGGTCGCAGGAATATGGCGGTCTCTATCATGTGCTGCACGGGACGATATCGCCTCTGGATGGCATTGGTCCCGATGCTCTGCGCATCAGTGAACTATTGGAGCGATTGAAGCAAGAAGCCGTGCGTGAGGTCATCGTCGCAACTAACCCGACAATGGACGGAGAGGCCACGGCTCTTTATCTTTCAAAAGTGATTAAACCGATGGGGATTGCCGTGACCCGTATCGCGCGGGGCCTTCCTGTCGGGGGAGATCTGGAGTACACGGACGCAGTAACGTTAGGCAAAGCACTGGAGGGCAGGAGGGAAATCTGAAGGAGAGGAGCCATGCGGAACATCGTCGGCTATCTGGGCCTTTCGCTGTTTCTGGCTGGATGCATTTATTATGGGAGGGACTTTGCCACGGCGCCCGTTAAGAGTATTCAAAACAATGTGACCACACAGCGGGAGATCTTCGCCAGCTTTGGTGAACCGTATCGTCGAGGCCTCGAGAACGGTTACGAGACCTGGACGTACTCCTACAACTACTGGGAATTTGGCCAGCTGCGCGAATCCCGAGATCTGAACATCGTTTTTAACAGGGACAACACGGTGCGGAGCTACTCATTCACGGCGAAATAAACAAGCTCCATACCCGGCCGTCAACTCCCCGATCGCCATTATTCGGTTCCCATCCGCATGATACTTATACCGCAGAACCCAGCTTGCAACTAATCCGTTTAGGATAGACGGGAACGCCGAGGTCAGCTAACGAAAAATCAGAAAGGCCTTGGTGACTGCCCACGCGATAAGCCCACACACCGGAAAAGTCAGAATCCAGGCCGAGACGATTTCAAGGGTCACGCCCCAACGCACGGCGGAGAAGCGTCGGATTGCACCCACTCCGACGATCGAGGTGCTGATCGTGTGTGTCGTGCTAAGCGGGATTCCCAGGCGTGAGGCCAGTTCGATCGTCACTGCTGCACCGGTCTCGGCGGCAAAGCCTTGCACGGGCTCGAGTTTGGTGATGCGCAGCCCCATAGTACGCATAATCCGCCAGCCACCCACCGCTGTGCCCGCGCCCATCGTGATCGCGCAAATAAGAATCACCCATATAGGAATCTGAAATTCGGGCAAAATTCCCCCGATTAATAGCGCAAGGCTGAAAGTCCCTATGAATTTTTGCCCGTCGTTGGAGCCGTGGCTGAATGCCATAAAGGCGGCGGAAAGTATCTGTAGTCGCCCAAATCTGCGACGTACAATTCCCGGTCGGCTTTTGGCGAGTAGCCTATAAAGGCTACCCATGATGAAGAGACCGCCGAAAAAACCAAGAAAGGTGGAAAAGCCGAGACCGATAAGAACTTTTCTCCAGCCGTCCCAGATTAGCGCGGACGGCCCAACGGCCGCCAGGCCCGCACCCGTCAAGCCGGCGACCAGGGCGTGGCTTTCACTGGTAGGCAAGCCATAATACCAGGCGAGGGTGCTCCAAAATATGATCCCGACCATCGCAGCGCCGACCGTAACCAAGTCAATGACCTCGGGTTTGACAATACCTTTGCCGATGGTCGCGGCCACCGCCGTTCCTGACATCGCGCCGGCGGTATTGAGGATCGTAGCCATGAGCAGCGCCTGATAGGGAGAGAGGACTCGTGTCGAGACAACGGTTGCAATCGCATTGGGCGCATCTGTCCAGCCGTTCACGAACTCTGCAGCGAGAACCAATATCAGAACCGGTAAAACTGAGAGGAGACCTTCGGGCATGGCAAGCAGTTAGGTGTTCTTCAAAGCGATGCTTTCTAAAACGTTTGCCACGTCTTCACATCGGTCCGTAGCGGATTCCAAGACTTCCAGGATATCGCGCCATTTAATGACGTCCATAGGCGTATGCTGGCCGTTGAAAAGGGCGGCGATGGCTTGCCGGAAGATGTGATCGGCAGCGTTTTCCAAGCCGTTGATTTCGATGCAGTAATATTCAATATCCTCAAGCTTGGGCATGTGCAGAACTGCTTTCATCACTTGCTCCGCAGAATTCACGATAATGGCGCTGAGTTCTTGCGCATATGAGGAAACCGCGGTGATCTTGTATAGCACCATTCTGGAGGCGGCGGCCTCAATCGTATCCATTACATCGTCTAAAGCAGTGGTCAGGGCGTACATGTCCTCGCGGTCAATGGGGGTAATGAAGGTTTGGTTGAGCATGCGCAAGATTTGATGAGTAATTCGATCCCCATCATGCTCTAGATCCGACAGTTTTTTCCATGATTCTTCGGGGTTGTCATAATGGTCGAGCATTTGCTGTAGCTCTTTGGCGCCCTCGAGCACGGTCTGCGCCGCTTCCTTGAAAAGATCAAAAAATTTATCTTGGCGGGGAATGAAGTTAAACATGGAGGTTGCGACTTTCAGTTTGCGTATTGCAGCGTAACGTATAGGTTGCTGGTCGTGTTGTCAAGAATTTCATCCGCCCGGCGGTATTTTTTCTGTTAAGAGGAGCGCTTTCACGAGGGCGCGAGCAAACTTGCCACTCGCCCACGAATGTCGTCGCGCACTTGCCGGAAAAATTGCAAGATGGCGTTTTCGTCGCCCTTATACTGGGCCGGATCGGGAATTGGCCAATGAATGTGCTCCGCTTTGATTCCCAAGGACGGACACGCTTCGGCGGCTTCCCCGCACAGCGTGACGATCAAGTCCACGGCATCCATCGGCACGTCCTCGACGCCTTTCGCATATTGCGGTGAAGTGTCGATGCCCGACTCCCGCATCACCTGGATCGCAATCGGGTGGAGGGTCTTGGGTTCGGTGCCGGCGCTGAATATTCTCGTGCCGCGGGGCGCAAGGGCGCGGGCAAAACCCTCCGCCATCTGGCTGCGGCAGGAATTACCGGTGCACAAGAACAGGATTCCGCGTCGGGTGTGCATGTCGGACGCTGCCACGGGCAAACGGACCCGCACCGTAGTGCCTTTGGCGATGACGCTTTCGATTACGAGTTCGCCGTCATGGGCGTGGACGATATGTTTGACGATCGCAAGCCCCAATCCTGTGCCCCCCAGTTCCCGCGACCGTGCCTTGTCCACGCGATAGAAGCGCTCGGTGAGGCGCGGCAAGTCCTTCGCTGGAATGCCCGGACCTGTGTCCGCCACCGCGATTTCGATCATGCGCCGGGCACTGTCTTCTGGAGAGAGCCCCGCTGCCGTCAACGTCACGTGACCGCCGGCAGGAGTGTACTTGATCGCATTGTCGGCGAGATTGATAAACAGCTGTTGGAGACGGTCGGCATCGCCCAGTAGTTTCGGCAGGTCGCCGGTGGTCTGATACCGAAGTGTGACGTCTTCTTTCGCGGCACGATCCGAGAACACTTCCATGATCCGCTGAAGCAATTGATTCACATCCAGGGGTTGCAGCGTGAGCCGAACCTTCCCAGATTCCAAATCGGACAGCGTCAACAAATCGCTCGTTAGACGGCTGAGTCGTTCGGAATGGCGATCGATAATCGTCAAGAAGTGCCGCCTCTCCTGGGGTTCGGATGGCGGCGTATGCAGCAGCGTCTCGACATAACCGCGGATCGCAGTGAGCGGCGTGCGCAGTTCGTGGGAGACATTGGCGACGAAATCGGCTCTCATGTGTTCGAGGATTTTGATGCCGGTGATGTCGTGAAAGACCAGGATCGAGCCAAGAGGATGGTTTTGTGGATTGCGCAGACAAACAGCGTTGACGCGAAACCAGCGGCCGTCGTAGAGCTCGACTTCTTTGGAGTACCGGTGCTCTGAGAAATCAAAAGCCAAGACGTCTTCCAAGATCTTGTGCATTTCAGGGTGGCGGGAGATATCTAGCACGGAGGCACCGTGGATATCGCGTCCCTCGGGGACTTCGAACATTCGTCTCGCTTCGTCGTTGATAACCAACACTTGTCCCTTGGGGTCGAGAACCAAGACCCCCTCGATCATGCAGCGCAGAATCGAATCGACTTTTTCTTTTTCGGTCCTGATGTGCTGCAAATGGTCGCGGATCTTTTGGCCCATATGGTTGAGACGCTGTTCCAACAGTGAAATTTCGTCGCCGCTGGGACTGGCAAAGAAATTCTCGGGGAAGGAACCCTCGGCAACCTGTGCGGCAAACCGTTCTAGGCGCTGGAATCGGCGGGTCAGATGGCGGGAAAACGCCCACGCCAGCAGCAAGCCCAGCGCCGCGGCGACCAGGAGACCGCTCAAAACCGACAGGCGATTTGTGTGGATGGCGCTTTCGATTTCAGTCAATGGTTTCGCGATACGAATGACGCGCTCTTGTCCCGAGGCGGCCTGTTTAAGGGCATAGTAGAACATGTCCAGTTGCACGGTGGTGCTATAACGCGTGGCGCTGCCCGAATTGCGTTGCAGCGCCGCGGCCACTTCGGGCCGGCCCGCGTGGTTCTCCATTCCCGCAGAACCTTCGGTGGAGTCGCAGAGAACCATCCCGTCTGCCGCGATCACCGTGATCCGCAACCCGAGATCGTCTCCGAACTTGCGGCAGAGGGCGTCGAAACGAAGCCCTTGTTGGTCGCGGGGCAGGAGGCGCCCCAACAAATGGGCATCCCGCTTCATGCGCTCGCTGAGGTTGGCGATATAAAACTTTCGCAGCGCGGGGGTCGAGTAAAGATAGAAACTTGCGGACAGCAGGAGGACGACAACGAGATATGAGAGGAACAGCTTAATGATAAGCTTATTGTTCCAGAGCCTTTTCATCGAACTTGTAGCCGACGCCGCGCAACGTGAGGATCCATCTCGGTTTGGCGTCGTCCTTTTCAATCGCCTTGCGCAGGCGACGAATGTGCACGTCGACGGTGCGCGGCGTAACGAAGGTGTCGTTGCCCCACACCCGGTCGAGCAACTGATCGCGGCTGAGCACGCGGTTTGGATTCTGAACCAAAAAGCGCATGAGCTCAAACTCCTTGAGCGTGAGCTTCACGGACTTGCCGCGAACGAAGACCTCGTAGGTGACAAAATCGATTTTTATGTCGCCTTTGTTGTACGCGCGGAGCGGGGCAGCAGCGGCTTCGGCGTTTGCGCGCCGCAGTAAAGCGCGCACGCGTGCGACCATTTCTCTAGGGCTGAAAGGCTTTGTCAGATAATCATCCGCACCCATTTCCAAACCGACGACGCGGTCAGCTTCGCCGGCCTTGGCGGTGAGAATGAGAATCGGGAGCTTGGCCGTATCCGGTCGATCGCGCAGGACCTTGCAGACTTCTATCCCCGACAGCCCGGGCAGCATCAGGTCCAGAATGACCAGGTGGGGTTTCTCGCGCTCGATTAGTTTCAAGGCCTTTTCACCGTCACCGGCGGCGCACACGCTGTAGCGTTCCTGGGTCAAGTGATAACTGATCAGCTTTGCGATATCCGGCTCGTCTTCGACGACTAGGACTTTTTGTCCGTTGGGTGGCATGTCAAACCGATGGGGGGAGATCTTTCATGTGGCGGATGCTCTTGCCTTTGACCATGAAGATCACCATCTCCGCGATGTTCGTTGCGTGATCGGCGATGCGTTCGAGGTACTTGGAAAGCGAACTGATTTTTATGGCGCGGTTAATCGTTTGCGGGTCCGAAATCATGTAAGTGATGGTTTCACGAAAGATCTGCCTGTTGAGCTCATCGACTTCTTCGTCGTCCTTGCAAACCTTCAACGCAAGGTCCGTGTCTTCGCGCACGAAGGCATCGAGGCTCTCGCGGATCATCCTCTGGGAGATCTGGGCCATGCGGGGAATGTCGATATAAGGCTTCAACTGAGGCTCCTGATTGAGTTCGATGGCGCGCTCGCAGACATTGACCGCCATGTCGCCAATGCGCTCCAGGTCCGTTGTGATTTTCAAGCCTGTGGTGATGAAGCGCAGGTCCCGCCCCGCCGGTTGGTGCAGGGCCAAAAGGCGAATGCAGAGGTCATCGATATCGACATCGAGCCGGTTGACTTCATGATCTCTTTCTATGATGACTTGGGCCAAATCTGAATCGCGGTCCACGAGAGATTTTACGGATTTTTGAATTTGATCCTCCACTAGACCGCCCATGTAGAGGATATTCTGGCGCAGCTTTTTCAGTTCTTCTTCGTATCGTTTGTCGGTATGTTCGGCCGGCATAAGCCCCTCCCTAGCCGAATCGGCCGGTAATATAATCTTCCGTTTGGCGTTGTTCCGGCGCCGTAAAGAGCTTGGCGGTTTCACCAAACTCTATCAACTCGCCGAGATAGAAGAAAGCGGTATAGTCCGACACTCGCGCGGCCTGCTGCATATTATGCGTGACAATGACGATCGTGAAGGTGTCCTTCAGCTCGTGAATCAGTTCCTCGATCTTTGCGGTCGAGATCGGGTCGAGGGCCGAGCAGGGTTCGTCCATTAATATGACCTGGGGCTCAACGGCCAAAGCGCGCGCAATGCACAGCCGTTGTTGCTGGCCGCCGGACAGTTCCGTGGCGCCTTTGTGGAGGTTGTCCTTGACCTCGTCCCAAAGAGCGGCGCGCCTGAGGTTCTTCTCAACCACTTCATCGAGGGCGGCGCGTTTCTTGACGCCGATGATTCGCAGGCCGTAGATGACATTTTCGTAGATGCTTTTGGGGAAGGGATTCCACTTTTGAAAGATCATTCCGACGCGGCGGCGGAGATTGATAACGTCCGTGGAGGGCGCGTAGATATCCCTGCCGTGCAGCGTGATTTTGCCTTCCAGGCGCGTATTGAGAATGAGATCGTTCATGCGGTTTAGACAACGTAAGAGGGTGGTCTTGCCGCAGCCCGAAGGGCCGATGAGGGCGGTGGCCTTTTTTTCTGGGATGCTGAAGTTGATCCCCTTTAAGGCCTGTGCCGCACCGTAGTAAAAACTCACGTTTTCGATTTCAATCAACGGTTTCTCGGCAACGTTTGCAGTTATGTCAGCCATGGCGTCTCTTGCCGGCTCGGGCGCGATGCGCCTACGTAAAGCCGTATGGGGTACGGAATCCATGATATCCTTCAAAAGCCGTTCAATCTAGCGGGTGTGTTCAGGGGTCACCATTTGAGTTTCTTTCTAAAGCGATAGCGGAAATAAATGGCGATAGCGTTCATCGCCAGCGTCATGGCCATGAGAATCAGTCCGGCAGCCGCGGCATTGAGATGAAACTCAGCCTGCGGCCGCGAAATCCAGTTGAACATCTGAATCGGCATAACCGTAAAGGGAGACATCAGCCAGTCCCAAGATACGAATGGGAAGTCACTCTGGAGCGGCGAATCTGGCAGAAAAGCTATAAACGTGAGTGCGCCGATCGTGATCAGCGGTGCGGTTTCGCCGATGGCGCGCGAAAGCGCGATGATGACGCCGGTTAGGATACCGCCAGTCGAATAGGGCAGCACATGGTCGCGCGTGGTTTGCCATTTTGACGCACCGAGCGCAAGGGCGGCTTCCCGCATGGTCGCGGGAACTGCGCGAATCGCTTCGCGCGTCGCTACGATAACGATGGGTAAGATGAGCAAAGCGAGAGTCAGCCCGGCGGATAATACGCTCTGGCCGAGATTAAACTGGTAGACGAAGAGACCGAGCGCCATGAGGCCGTAAACAATGGATGGCACACCGGCAAGATTGGCGATGTTGATTTCAATTAGCGTAGTAAGCCAGTTCCGCCGCGCATATTCTTCGAGATAAACGCCGGCGGCAACTCCGACCGGAACGGCGCTACATGCCGTGACTAGCATGACCAAGCTGCTTCCCACCCACGCAGAGAGAATGCCCGCTCTTTCCGGGAACCGGGACGGAAAGTTGGTGAAAAAACCGATCGACAGCCGTTCCGCGCCATCAATCATCAAGTCAACCAGCAATGCCGAAAGGGTTAGCATGCCGACGAAGGTTGCCAGCAAGCCGACCACCGCGAACAACCCGTCCAGCCGTTTGTTGTGCTCTAAAGTGTTTTGGATCTCAGCCATCTAGTAGATCTCCCGGAAGCGCTTGCGCAAAAAATGCCCGGCGATGTTAAAAACCAACGTCATGGCCATCAAGGTCAAACCGGCCGCAAAGATGCTCTGATAAGCCAGGCTCCCATGGGGCAAATCCCCCATGCTCACTTGAACGATATAGGCGGTGATGGTTGCGGCTCCTTCCAGCGGGTTGAACGTGAAATTCGGTTGCTGACCGGCGGCAATGGCGACGACCA
>JBFJTQ010000041.1:0-9047 GCA_041625275.1 Binatia bacterium
AGAACGACAAGGTTCCGTCAGGCCCCAACCGTGGGAAAATCCACTCGACGGGGTTGGCGGGGTGGCCTACAAGGCATCGGCCTATTGACCACGGGCGGAAGGCCTGCCTCTGTGGAGCAACCAAATGTAAAGAAGCGTTGGGGACACCACACTAGCGATTACCTACGGCCGCGATCATGAAGAGCACGCCGTGAAGTGATCACGGTTTTGTGGTAAGCATATATTTTTAGGAGGACTTTAACTCATGCAAGCAAAGCGTCAGATCAAGCTCCCCGAACACATCATCGAGATCGTCAGCGACTCCGGCGAAGGCGCGCAAAAGGCCGCTGTCACCTTCGCCGAAGCTTCGGCGAAGATGGGCAACGGCCTCTGGACGGTGGAGGTGATTCCCTCGGAAATCCAGCCCCCGCCGCACACCACCGGCGCCACCAGCGGAAACCGCATCCGTCTGGCGGACAGGCCGGTCAGCAACGCGGGCGATTACGCGAACCTGGTGGTGGCATTCAATGAGATGGCGCTGCTCTCGCGCATAGAGGCCGAAGTACTGGCCGATGACGTGGTCGTTCTCATCGACAGCATCTGGGCCAATCACGAGGACGCCGAGATCCGCAAGCAATACAAAGAGATCTTGGACGGCATCCGGGAAAAAGGGGGTTCGGTTTACGAGATCCCCATGGAGGAGGAGACGCTGCAGGTGGTGGAGGATCCTTACCGGGGAAAGAATATGTGGTGCGTGGGGGTGCTGGCTTTCCTGTACAAACGAGACATGGATCTTCTTAAGGAGATCGTCGCCAAGACGTTCCGCAAGAAGTCCGAAGAGGTGCTGGAACAAAACATAACGCTGCTCGAGCGCGGCTACGCGTGGGGCGAGAAGAACCTGGATTTCCAATATGTGATCGATGTCTTTGCCACCGATATTCCCCAGGTGGTCATGAACGGCAACACGGCCATTGCCCTGGGGTCCATTGCCGCCGGTTTCAAGATCTGCTCCATGTACCCCATTACGCCGGCCACCTCCGCGTCACACGCCCTGGCAGAGGTCATGGAGCAATTCGGCGGTATGATACATCAGGCGGAAGACGAGATTGCCGCTGCCGGCGTCGCCGTTGGCGCCAATTATGCCGGCGTTCCCACGGTGACAATAACGTCGGGGCCAGGCATGGCCCTTAAGACGGAGTTCCAGGGTCTGGCGGCGATGACGGAAACCCCCTTGGTCATTGTCGATGTGCAGCGGGGCGGGCCCAGCACCGGGCTCCCCACCAAGATCGAGCAGGGCGACTTGCTGCACGCTCTTTACGGTTCGCCCGGCGATTCGCCCAAGATCGTGATCTCCCCGAGCACCATCGAGGAGTGCTTCCATATTATGACCACGGCGCGGAAGCTGGCCGAGGAGTTCCGGGCGCCGGTAATCGTGCTCTCCGACGCAAACCTGGCAACGGGCCAGCAGCTATTCAATCGTCCGGTGCTTTCAGAGGATTCCCTGCCTCCCCCCATAGATCAGAATCCCGTACCTGCGGGAACCCTCCCCTTCGATTGGGACGAGACCACCGGTTTGTCGCGACGTCTGATCCCGGGCCAGCCCGGAGGCACTTCGGTCACGACCGGACTCAACCACGCCCGCACCGGCAAGGTCGTTTATGACTACGGCTCAAATCAGATGGGGCATCGCATGCGCAGCCGCAAGCTGGCCGCTCTGAAACAGGCGCTGACGCCACCGCGAGTTTACGGGGATGAGGAGGGCGACCTGCTCATTGTAGGGTGGGGTAGCACCCGTGGGGCGATCGAAGAGGCCGTGGACCGAGCCCGCGCACAAGGTCACAGCGTCTCTGCATTGAACATACAGTTCCTTCACCCGTTGCAGCCAGGGTTAAAAGAAATCTTCAGCCGCTATCGCAAGGTGATGACAGTGGAGCTCAACTACAGCGACGATTGGGGCGACCCCCTCATCGACGAGGAGACCCGGCGCTACAGCCAGCTGGCTATAGTATTGCGCGCTCAGACCCTCGTGGATGTAGACTGTTGGTCTCGGGTCCCGGGCAGGCCGTTCATGCCCGTGGAGATTTACCGGGTCATCATCGCGGAGATGGCGAAGCTGAACGGGCAAGTCCGGCCGCAAACAAAAACTGACACGAAACAAGAAAGGGAGATTTCCCATGGCGTCGCTAGCTATAGATGAATTCGTTGAAAATCAGTGCGGGGTTCAACTCCACGAGTTGCAGGAATACGAGGCCGACATCCCTCGGTGGTGCAAGGGATGCGGTGACCACGGAGTGCTGTCCATTCTCCAGCGGCTCCTTTATAACGAGCAGGTCAATCCTGAAAACGTCGTGACTGTTTCCGGGATCGGCTGCTCTAGCCGGCTGCCCCATTATCTAAAAACCTACGGTTTCCACGGCATCCACGGTCGCGCCCTGCCCATTTCGCTAGGTGTGGCGCTAGCTCGCCCGGATCTGCGCGTGATAACCGCCATGGGCGACGGGGACTGCTTTAGCATTGGAGCGGGTCACTGGGTACATACCCTGCGCTATAATCCCCGCATTATGGCAATCGTCATGGACAACGAGGTCTACGCTCTGACCAAGAATCAGGTATCGCCTACTTCGCCGGCAGGAGCGATCACGAACACCACTCCCTATGGCGCGTATCTCAAAGGCTTGAACCCTTTGAGCGTCATTCTGGGCGTGACCAATGTTTCCTTTCTCGCCCAGAGCGCCACTTGGTTGCCTGTGCACTTGGAGGACACGCTGCGCAAGGCCTGGCATCACCGGGGAATGGCTTTTGTCCGCATCCTGACGCGCTGTCCTGTGTTCATGCCCGCCAGTTTTGGTGCCGACGGTTCGGTTTTTCCGGCCATATTCTTGGAAAATCCCGAAGGTATCCCGGTCAACAAGGGGATACTTCGTACCGCGCCCACCGAGGCTCACGACCACCGCGACCTGCACGCGGCTCAGCGGATGGCCCTGCGCGAAGACGGCGCCCCCATGGGTCTTTTGTACTGGAATCCGGATTTGCCTTCCTACGAGGAAGTGCGCCGTTCGCATACGAAGGAGTTGGACCGGGCGGCGCTCATCAGCGCTATGAACGCGCAGTTGGACAAGTACGCCGTGCAATGAACATGACAAGGCCGACCAATGAAGCAACAGATTGTCGAGATAACTGAATCTTACTGGAAAGAGCGGGTGCCTGCCCTTTTGAAGCTCGTGGAAGATGGGGCGCATCAGATCGAAAACATCGTCGTACTCGAAGATTACTACCGCAATTCCCGGACGGAAGAAGGCGGGCTCAAGCGAACCTTCGGTAGCTTTGCCACATCGACCCTCGACTTCAAGGCGCTCTCGTCCGTGCTCCAGCAGGGACACGATTCGCGCACGATGCAAAAGGAGCGTTACGAGCGGATCCTGGCAATTGCCAGCGATCTGGAAAAATTGCGGCAAAAGTATCGCGAGAAACCGCCCGCCTGCCGGTTCGTGGAGCTGGAGCAAGGTGCGCAAGCGATCTTCGGCGCTTTCGAGAGCCACATCGAGAGCATGGCCCGTGCTTTCGCCTTGCTGCGAAGGGCGCGATTAGAGGCCAGGGGCAAATACGTGCCGGCGGAGCACGACGCCTTCTTCCAGAGCTTCAACTGGCGCCAGCTCGACAATTCCGAAATGGAACTCTGTCCGCCCTTCGTGGTGTTCTCCACGCGCGAAGAGCACTTCAGCGAATACCTCGGCAAGCTGCTTGAACTGGTTACCAGCGGTAAGCCGCTCAAGATCTTCGTGTTGCGGCCCAGCTTCTTCACGGGCGTGGCGGAAACGGGCCGTGCCGCCGCCCTCCGCAGTGCTTCCGATATCGAGTTGCTGTTTCTATCGCTGCGCAACGTGTATTTCCTTCAGACCTCTATGGCCAGTCCCAACGGCCTAGCGGAGCCGATCGGCCGCGGGCTGCATTCGCCGCGACCGGCCGTGTTTTCGGTCCTTACGGGCGATGCCAGCAATGACGGCCGCCAAGATCGCGCCTCCGAGGCGCTGTTATCGCGGGCTTTCCCACACTTCGAGTATGATCCTGACCGGGCATCGGATTTTGTGTCCTGCCTGGACCTCACGGCAAACACCGCGCTTGAGGAGATGTGGCCAAAGGCGAGCCTGGAGTATGCGTCGGAAGACGGAAAAACACAGTACCTGGAACGACCCTTCACCTTCGCTGACTTTGCCGTCAACGAAAAGGAATTCCAGGATCAGTTTTCACCCGTTGCTGGCAACGTCGCTGAAAGCGCCTTGGTACCCCTGGTGGACTACCTCGGTCTGACTCCAGCCGGGCGGTTGGGCAAGACACCTTACATCGTGCACCGAAACCAGGAAAAGCACCTGGTTAAGTTGGCGCTCTCCCAGGCGATGGTCGCGCAAACCGCCGACAAATTGCACCTGTGGCACACCCTTCAGGAGTTGGGCGGCATCAAGAACCCGTTTGTGCAAGCGGCGGAGCAGCGCCTCAAGGAAGAGTTGACGGCCGAGCGGGAGAAATCTCTGAGCGAGCAGAAAGCGCAGTTGGAAGCCCAGCTACAGGCGCGGGAGTCCGAGGCAGTGGCGGCTGCGATGAGAAATCTAGCACTGCGTTTGACCGGTATGGGCGGTGCTGCACCCGCTATGGCCGCGCCGGCACCCGCCGTCCAGGAACCGGCGAAGGCCCCATTAGAAGCTCCGGCGGCCACACCCGCGCCCGCTGCCGCTCCCAGGCCTGAGGCCGCTGCAGCACCGGTGAGTGAGCTACCCTGGATCGAAGAAAAGCTGTGCACCACCTGCGACGAGTGCACCAACATAAACAAGAAGATTTTCGCGTACAACGGAAATAAGAAAGCGTACATCCTCGACCCCAAGAGGGGCCCTTACCGAGACATCGTGCGGGCGGCGGAAAAATGCTCTTCGGGTGCTATACACCCCGGGCTTCCGCAGGACCCCAACGAGAAGGATCTGGAGAAGCTCATCAAGCGAGCGGAGCGCTTCCAGTAACACGAAGAGGACGGGGTGGGCCGCAGGCGGCGATCGGAACTTCCCTCAGAAGGGCGTAGGTGAGTAGGTGTCTAACCTAAACTCCCGCCCGTTTTCATTGAACCCAAATCGCGCAGTTGATGGTAACACCCATGTCGATCGGGATACGAAGCGCTCGGCCGAACTCACGACGAAGCCGGACGAAGCGAAGGCACGGAACCGTGCAGTTGCAGAGTTGTTTTCGGCGCATGGCGTTTTTCATGATAAGCCTTCAGCGGTCAGCTATCGGTTTTCAGCCCTTACATTTGTCGCTAGTCCGCGAACGCTGATTGTCGATAATAACTGTTCCGTACTTGCTACGGAGAGCTCCCATACCGCTTCTGAAAGGTGACAGCAGCGTTGACTGTATCGAAAAAATAAATCGAATAGAGTTTCACATGGCAATCTCGCCAGACAGGCAAGCCATTTACTTAAAAAGGGAGAGTCATATGAAGAGGGTTTTTGTCGCTCTTTGTTGCGTTTTGTTCTGGTTTTCTATCTCAGCAGCCCAGGCGCCTTTTTACCAGGGTAAGACCGTGAGCATCATCGTCGGAACGAAGGCGGGAGACGCCTTCGACCTCTATGCCAGGCTCCGTGCGCAACACATGCGCAGGTACATTCCAGGGAGTCCCAATATCATCGTGCAGAACATGACAGGGGCCTCCTCTCTCGTCGCGGCGAACCACGTTTATAATGTGGCGAAGCCCGATGGACTGACCATCGGCGCCTTTTTTCCCGCCCTCTACTTCGATCAGGTAATAGCCCGCCCGGAAGTGCAGTTTGATTGGAGCAAATTTGTCTGGATCGGCAGCCCGGTGACCTCCAATCACCTCCTATACATGCGCGCGGATTCACCCTACAAATCTCTAGCAGACATCGCCAAGGGTTCGGAACCTCCGAAGTGCGGGGCGAGTGGCACCACCGCCACCGCCTACTTCGTCCCAAAGCTGTTGGATGAAGTCATCGGGACGAAATTCAATATCGTCACGGGATACCAGTCCGGCTCGGACGTCGATTTGGCGATCGAGAGAGGCGAGGTTATCTGCAGTGCGCGCACGATTACGGCCTTCTTCGCCCGTGAGCCCTTTCACACCTGGCGCAAGACCGGCTTTGTGAGGGTGTTGATGCAGACCGGGAAAAAGCGGGATCCTAGGCTCAAAGACGTTGCGACTCTCTATGAAGCGATGGACGAACACAAATCTTCCGAGCCTGGTAGGCGCCTGGCAACGCTCGTTTTGGCCGCTGGCGACTTTGGGCGTCCCTATGTTCTTCCACCCAATACACCGATGGATCGGGCGAAAATAATACGGCAGGCGTTCGAAAAAGCGCTCAAAGACGAATCCGTGGTCGCGGACGCGGAAAAGAAGAAGCTTGAGATCGACCCAAACTTCAGCGACGAACTTGAAAAGCTGGCTAAAGAAGTCGTCGGTCAGCCACGCGAGATCGTGGAGAAAATGAAACAAATGTTGGGAAAATGAGGGGGGATGCGAATCTAGCGATACACGTTATTGCATTGTGGCAGGTCTAACATTTTTTGGCGGTAACGCTTTCCGGGATGATGAGGCCTGAGTATTGACTTCATCTGCCCTCGTTTGGAGTAAGGTGGTCCTCTTGATCACGTAATCATGCGAGACAACGAAAGGCTGGCAATTCTCAGAGGGATTGCGAGGACTCGCTGGCTGAAACTCAAAACAAGATCTTTTCATTCAAAGGAGGTGCGCCGGTGAATTACAACAACGATTTGTCCCGCAGAGATTTTGTAAAAATGACAGGCGTTGCTTTGGGCACGGGCGCACTTTTGGGACTGGAATCCCTTGCACCCGGGGCTCCAACCGACGCGAAAGGCACAACGGCCGTTGGCATTGCCAGAGGTGGAACGATCGGCGCTGCCGTACGCCAGGCTGTGGAACTGGCGGGGGGCATGAGTTTTATCAAGAGCGGGCAAACCGTCTTGATCAAGCCGAACGTAAATTCAGGAGTGCCGTATCCGGCCTCCACCAATCCCGAGGTTCTCTATGAGGTCATCAAGCTTGTCTGGGAGCGCGATCCAAAGCGGATCATCGTTGGTGACCGATCGAACTATCGCAGAAACACGAGAGAGGAAATGAAGAAAGCGGGCATCGACAAGGCCATCCTCGATGCAAAGGCTGAGTTGGTCACCTTTGACGATATGAATTGGCGCTTCGTGAATCCAACCGCCTCAGTCAATTGGGAAACCGGCTACCATTTGGCGGAAATGATTTTTCAGGTCGATCATATTATTAACGTGCCGGTAATCAAGACCCATCGACTGGGATGGTTTACAATGTCCATCAAAAACCTTGTGGGCATCATTCCCGGCAAAGATCGTGTATTCATGCATAGCAAACTGAACAGCGGGCGCGACAGTGTACAAGCTTCCGGGCAACCCCAAATGGCCACTTATCCGGCCTTTGCTAAAATGATCGCCGAGATAGGACTGACCGTCACGACTTCGCTCAATATTATGGACGGCACCAAAGCCTTTGTCAGCGAAGGGCCCAGCCGAGGCGACATTGTCGAGCCGAAGCTGATCGTAGCATCCCGAGATCGCATCGCCACCGACGTAACGGGTCTCGGCGTCTTGAAACACCATGGCACCGAAGACCGGATTCAAAACATCAGCGTCTGGAAACAGCCCATCATCACACGGGCAATCGAGATCGGGCTGGGAGTATCCGATCTCTCTCAGATTGATCTAAAGGCAGCACAGGTTCCTGAAATAGATAGCATCCGCGCAAAGATGATTTAAGCAAACGAGGGGCAGGCGAATCATTACCTCTTGACACGCACCTCTCTGCTAAAAAACGGCCCACGGTAGTCTTGCTTGGAGAACGCAAGGACGATGCAAGAAGATCCGGTTTGTACCGATGGATCACCTTGGCGTTAAAGAGTGCGCGGACTAGAAAAAGGACTATGGCCAGGGCCACTTCCTTTTTCAGACTGTGGGATGATGAGCGCCTAATTATCCTCGGTCGATTTACTCCGCGACAACAGTCGCGGATAATTCCCGCACCACACGTTAGCAAAATGATTAGGCGCATCTTTGTTGCAGCAGGGAGGTCGTATGCCCAAGTGTCTCAGCTCGTTCCTGGAAGACTGCCAGCGAGAGATTCCCGACGAAGTCGTCCGTATTACAAAGCCGGTTGATCCAGCCCACTATGATGCGTCCGCAATCGTCAAGCATCTCGGTGCCCAAAAAAAGTTCCCCATTTTGATCTTTGAACGGCCGTTGGACCTGCACGGCCGGGGTAGCGCTTTTCCACTGGTATTGAACTGCGAGATCTCCCAGCGTAAAACACAGATCGCTTTGGGTTTCCCCAGGGAGATGACGCGCGCTGAAATGGCTGAGGCATGTATGCAAAGAGAGGCTCAGCAGATGGCACCGCTCATGATCGACAAGAGCGACGCTCCGGTCAAGCAGGTGGTGAAATGTGGGGGACATGTCGACCTTTACGATCTGCCGATCATGAGGCATTACGAGATGGACGGAGGCCCCTACATCACGCTGTCAACGATTACCCGCGACCGCAAGAGCGGCATTTACAACTGCTCGTATCACCGGATGGAGGTGAAGTCCAAAAACAGTACGGCTCTCTATGCTTCGCCACGCCACCTCTGGGGCATTTACCGCGACTATGAGGAACAAGGCATGGAGTGCCCGGTGGCCACGGTATTGGGCCACCATCCCGCCTATCATATTGGCGCTTGCTTCACTGGGCCCTTCGAGGTCAATGAGTTTGACGTCATCGGGGCTTATCTTCAGGAACCTCTCCGACTCACGCCGTCGGAGACTTGGGGCGATCAACTATTGATTCCCGCGGACGCGGAAATCGTGATTGAGGGAGCATTGTTGCCGGGGAAAAGAGTTGTTGAAGGCCCCTTCGGCGAAGCGCCGGGCTACCTCGGACCCCAGCGCTATATCAGATGCGTGCCGTACGAAGTGAGGGCCATCAACTACCGCAAAGGTGCGATGTATCAATCCGTGATCACGCCGGAGGGGGACAAGCCGTGGATGGATCT
>JBFJTQ010000042.1:0-9032 GCA_041625275.1 Binatia bacterium
AACATCGCCGCCGAACGGCTGCCACAGGAGATGCTCTTCATCACCGTGCGGTCCGCCGAGCCGCGTCATTGGTTGCAGGCCATCAACTTTCTCGCCTCGCGCAAGAACAGGTTTCCGTTCGAAGACATGATCAGCAAGAGCTACACATTGGAACAAATTAATGATGCGATGCAGGCCATGGCCAGCTATTCGGTGGTCAAAGCCGTTATCAACTTTTGAAGACGAGAGAAGACGCAACGACGGCTTCTGCGCCTGGCGTGG
This sequence comes from Binatia bacterium, assembly GCA_041625275.1. Classification (GTDB taxonomy): domain Bacteria; phylum Desulfobacterota; class Binatia; order UBA9968; family UBA9968; genus JBFJNS01. The sequence continues at coordinate 262 of JBFJTQ010000042.1, forward strand.
CCGGGGTGGCCTTTGATTGTCCTGCTTGGTCGATTTAAGATGTCGGCAGCGACCGCGCGGCTATCGAACTTTTTGCAGGTTCAATCTAACTGCGCCCACTCCTTGAACTCTTCGAGTCCCAGCTCACTGAGGGTGTTCATGAACGGACGGCCTGTTTTCTCATGCCTGCCGGACAAACGGTAGTACTCGTAGACAAGTTCGGGCAGCCATTTGGCAATGGTGAACCCCTTGTACTTGCCGTCCGGTACCGGCTCAAGAAATCTCGGGCCAACCCGTTGCCAGTCATGCTCGGCAACCCATCCCCGCTGCGTCGCGAAGACACTCTGCATCAACATGCTGCGATGGCCCGCCACTAGCCCCTCGTCGAGCGTAAAGTTCCAACCCGTAGTCGCGTTGAGAGAATCCAGGACGCTGTTGAGGCCGTCGGGCTTCATGTGCATCTGCGCAAACCAGCAACCCCCGATGAGCCCGCAAAATTGCCTGTACTGCTCCGACAACACCTGCGACCAGGGCCAACCTTTAGGGTCGTCCCGGTCCAGCGGCCCCCACTTTTCCCGATTCTTCAAATCGGGTGGCGGATTCGCGGTTCCGCCGCCCTGAGGTTTCATCCCCCCGCTGCCGACGAGCTCGCGCAGCATCTGTCCGAAATGAGGACGCCAGTCGTGCATCGCCGGAGTCCCTTTTTTGGTATGAACGATCCACTGCGCCGCATCGCCGCCGATCGCCTCGGCGACCTCGACCGGACCCTCGGCCAGCAGGTTGCCCCACTTCCCCTCACGATGCGCCGCCATCTCGAGGAGTCGGTCGATGGCTTCGACGTTACCCCACTCGAGTCTTAGCCCGTCAGTATCCTCCGCTTTGAGCAGCCCTTTCTCCCACGCCTCGAACATGACCCCCGCGCCGAACGAAAAGTGACTGCATTCGATACCGAGGTCGTTAATCCGCTCGGCGAGGTAAAGAGTCGCATTCCCTTTGACGCCCAGATTCCAGAAGGTATCCATCCATTCGGCCCCGGCGTTGAAATGGCCGATTTTTCCTTTGAACTCGCCTTCGCCGATCTCCACGTCCCACGGGCAGAGGCGCGCGCATTGAAAACAAGGCCTCTGCAATATCCGGTTTCGGTCAAAGCCGCGGTTATGATCGGCGATCAGCGTGCTGCGGAAGTTTAGGTTGGGCAGGGCCTCCAGATGACGCGCGTGGCCTACGGTCCTCCGGTCATCGACATCGTAAACTTGCAGCGTATTGCGCCAGCGGAGGCCCGCCTCAATGAGTTTGTCCCGGTCATGGACTCTGGGGCTGGCGGTGCCCCAAGCCACGATGCCTTTCAGTTTCTTCGAGCCGAACACCGCACCGCCGCTGTGAGCCGCGTTATGATTGTAATCATTACAGAGCATGGCTCCGTGGACCATGTTTTCACCGGCCTGGCCGATGGACATCACTTTGGCGTCTTTGATGCCAACCTCCGCGCGAAGGATATCTTCGGTCTCGCGCGCCCCCTTTCCCCACGCGTGCCCGGCATCGCGCAATTCGGCTTTGCCGTCGTTGATGAACAAATAAATTGGCTTCGACGCAGCGCCTTCGATGATCAACCCGTCATAGCCGGCCTGTTTAAGATACACCGGCCAGTAACCGCTCGATGCGCCCCGGCCCAGAGAATAATTGGTCAGCGGGCTGAGATAAACGGCTGTCACCTTGGTGCCCCCGGGCGTGAAGCCGGTTCCGGTAATGGGCCCCGTCATCATGACGACCTTGTTTTCGGGCCCGTAGGGTTTCGCGTCGAGCGGCACCTCTTTGAGCAGCGTATACTCGGCGAGGGCTTGACCGCCGATGAATTTTCTCAGCACCGGCTCTTCGGGCATATGCTCAGCGCGCATCGATCCTGTGGTCAGGTCAACGCGCAGGATCTTGCCCATGTATCCGCCGGGGAGTTTGGTCTTTCGCTCGCGCGGGAAAATATCAGATGTGTTGGCCATAACAGCTCCTCGTCATCGGTGTTTCAGGTTGCGCACCTTGGATCGAAACTCAAAGCCAAGTTAGCATATCGCGCCGTGTTTGTGCTTGCCGCGATGCTGTTGGCCGTTTCTCTTTTGTCGCTTTTCGCCGCTCGGATATCGCCTTGCATATCAGAAGGCCTCGCGCACGAAAAGGCTCTCCAGCGGTATTTCCCGCGTCATCAACCCCTGTTCGACTTGGTAGCGATTCAACGTGCGCAACGTTCTTGTTTCGGTCTCACCCAGAACATAAGCGTAGGGATCCTCGCCCAACACCTCCCGTTCCTTGGCGTAGCCGGCAATATCTTCGGCGGTGAAATAACGCAGCGCTAATTTTCCCGCCTCGCGGAAGGCTTCAATGAGCTTCGCCGGCAAATCGGGGTATCGGGCCGCCGTTTCTTGCTTCATCGCCAGAAGATGGATGATCGGATAGATTCGAGTGTGCTTGACATAGCGGATGATCTCTTCTGCGTCATCGAACAGAGGCCTGACACCCGGAAACTGCCCCATCTGTTTCGGAAGCGTTCCGCCGCCAAAGAGGCCGCGATACCCTGAATCTCCAGGGACAAGGGCCGCGGCTAATTCCCCTTCGCTAACCAGCTTCGCAAGATGACTCTTTTCCTCGCCGAAGGGCGGCGGCGGGTCGAGCCGTTCAACCTTAACGCCCAGTTCGTTTCCGATGTAGACCTCGCGGCCCGACACGAACCATTGCAGGTCGGTCGTCTTTGGACCGTATTCGTCCAAGAGAAATCCGCGCGCCCAGCACACGGCTGTAGCGCCGTACCGGAAACAACCGATTTTCTTTCCCCTTAGCTCCCTCGGGTCTCGCAGCCGTCCCCGGCAAGTAAAGATATTACGCTGGCGCGGACCGCGCTGAAAAAAGACCGGCAGCGCGATAAACCCCCGCCCCTTTTCCTTGGTTCGCAGTAGTGTCGCCATCGACATCTCGGCCACGTCGAATTCCCCCTGCACGAAGCGATAATGCACCTCCCCGTGGGTGTAGCCCTTATCGATATAGTCCAGCTCGTACCCGTCCACTTGGACAAGCCCGTCGATCAACGCGCGATTGCGCGGGTTGGGAGGAGAACAGAGGGTGATTCGTGGTTTTGTTTGCACCAACGCCGAAATCCTCAGAATCGCCTTAAGACGCCCTGCTCCAGGGCACCAGTGCCGGATGCGCCGACTCTCCCGGGGCTGAGAGCCACCATTCGCAAATTACGCTGAACACTCGGAGGCCACACGCAAAAGCTCATCCCGCAGGCGTGAGCTTTGCCCCTTGGCCGTGTGCATTCGTATTGTCTCCTTTGTGGCCTCTACGGACCGGCTTTATCTTCCCCACCGACCGGTTGTCAACTCTTTTCCGCACGCTACAGGACAAGCTCTTTCCCTATACGACAGGCGTCCTGAGCCGAACTAAACCCTCTGAAGGCTGGCTGTGCCATCTCGCCCTCCAGTTACGCAACCGGGCTCTTGCAGATCACGTTCAGCAATGCCTGCCTTCCCTCCTCCTTCACGACTTGGAGCGCACGCTGAAGCGCCCGAGGGAGTTCGTCCGGCTCCTCGACCCGTTCTGCGTGGGCCCCGCATGCCTTCGCAGTGAGTTCAAAGTGCGGCGACGGGCTCAAGTCGCAGCCGGGGAAGTTGCGTGTCTTTTGCGCAACGCCTTCGGGATAGAGCCCCCTGGCGGCATTGATGCTCGCATTCCACGCCTGGTTGTTGAACACAACCGTCAAAAAAGGGATGCCGTACTTCTGGGCCGTGAAGTGGCACGCCGTTGGCGCAGAGAACATGTAAGAGCCGTCCCCCTCCGCCGCGATCACGGTTGCATCAGGGGCTCCGAGTTTGGTACCGATGGCCGCGCCGAGCCCCCAGCCAAGATGTCCTGAAGGCGGTATGCCGAATTGTGACCCCGGCCGATTCAGGCGGATGACTTCCGTGAGCCGGGCCGTGACGCTCTCATTGACAATGATCGTCGTGTCGTCCACAACGTCGCCGATGCATTTGGACACCCACAGCGGACTCATGGGTTTCTGGCTCTTGACCGCTTCGATGCTGGCCTCCAGCTCCCGCACCATGGCCCGATGTTCGGCTTCGATTTTCCTTCGGCGCTCATCGATCTTTGTTTTCGGCATCTCGCCTCCTGCCAGCTTGCCCCGGATGATCGAGGTCAGCGCCGGCAGCGAAATCTCGGAACAACCCGCTATGGGCAGATCGGCCGGGAAGTTCCACCCCGGAATCGACGTGAACAACGGGTCGCGCTCGAGATGGATAATTTTAACGTCGTCCCTGAGGAGATTCCTTTGCGGCGGCTCCCACGGCACGTCGATGTCGATGAAGAAGAGCAGATCGGCGTTCTTTGCGTGCTTCAGCGTGTGCGTACCGAGGCAGAGAGGGTGGTCCGCCGGGAAATTGACAAAGCTAGGCTGCTGAACCACGGGGATCGACAACAGCTCCGCAAGCTCAACCAGATGCAGCACGGCTTCGGGGTTGCGGCCCAGATACTTGGTCGCAATGAGAGGACTCTCGGCCGCGATCAAAAAATCGGCAGCCTTCTCCAGCGCCGCGGGATCCGCCTGAATTTTGGTTGCCGGTGCCAGGGGTCCCGCCGATCGCGGGGTGGATTCGAACAGCTCACAGAGCCACTCGCGCGGCAATGACAGATAGACCGGTCCGCGCGGTTCGCTCATGGCGATCTTGAAAGCGCGAGACACGACAGCCGCAAGATTGTGGTTGGTTCGCACCTCGTAATCCCACTTGACGAATTCACGGACAAGACTTCCCTGGTCGCGCGACTCTTGGCGCCAGTGGATATTCTGGCTCTTACCGCCGCGCAACTCCCCTTCCGTAATCGGCGTTCGCCCGGCGACCAGGAAAAGAGGGACGTTGGAGGACTGAGCGTTGATAATTCCCCCCAAAGCATTGGCCGTTCCCGGCAGCGTATGAACAAGCACCATCTGCGGCATTTGCGTGACGTTGTAATACCCGTGGGCCATGGATACCGCGGCCAATTCGTGGGGCACCACGATGGGCTGAATATCCCGGGGATCTTCTTTGGCGCTCTTGGCGAGCGCCTCGATGATCGGCCCATGATCCGTTCCCGTGTTGGCGAACAGATACCGGACTACGCCGAGCGCCCTCACCTGCTCCAAAAAAGCTTCAGCCCCGGTCGTTACAGGAATAGGGGTTGCACCTTTGTCAGTCATGAATAGCTTCTCCTTCCCAAATATGCCCGTGGAGAATGTGTCTCGCCCGCCGTTCTCTTAAACCCTCGGACAGGACTCGCCGGAAATCTTGCAAGACCGCCCAACTCTCTCAAGACCGGAGCGATTTTTCAACCGGAAAATTGTCGTGGAAAGAAGTCGCAGGCTCAACTAGACCTGCTTTTCTCGGCGATCCTGCATGAAAGGGGAAATCTCTTTGTGTTGACCTGGGCGGCAGACTTGCCTGGGTGCCGGTTTCAAACCAACTGGTCCAATTGGCTGCTAACCACTTCTCGACACAGACAACTCAATGCTCTTGCTGCTTACAAGCCGCCATAGACTGGATCATTGGCGGACTGGCCACCAAGACGTGTTTCGGCCCGGCTCGCGCCGAAGGCCACCGAGCCTCAAGGCCAGTCGCCTGCATCCTCACAACTACCGATATAGCCGGTCGATCCAACCTTCTTGAATCAGTTTGCCGAGAGGAGCGTTATCGCGAAACCGTTCCGGATTGTCCATAAATTCCTTCGGCACAGGATTCCTTTCGGACAACTCTTCGAGCACGGCCTTGATGCCGTTGTCCGGGACCGTGGGAACACGCTTGAAAAGGTCTGCGTAGGCGTCGACGGTTTTCTTCGCGATCACAGGATCATCTTGGCGCAGCCATTTGTTGAAAACCTTTTCTGCAAACGGATGGTTTTTCTTAATATTATGGATTGCTTCCACATAGGCCCGCAGAAATCGATCCACAATGCCAGAATTCTCGCGGATGAACACGCGGCTGCTGACGACGCAGGAGGCAGGATAGGAGAAATCTGTTTTGGTGAGATCCAGCAACACCGGCCATTTCTTTTCCAGATAAGGGAGCGCGAGATTAAACGGCAAAGCCGCGGCGTCGATCTGGCCCGCTTCCAGCGCGCCAGACCACTCCAGACCGAGCTGCAGAATCTGGACGTCTTTTTGCGGATCCAACCCCGCATAGCGCAGCGCCGACCGCAAATAGAAATGCGTGGTCGAGCCCAAGCGCGTGACCGCTGCTTTCTTACCCTTGAGCTCGACGGCGCTTTTAATTCCAGGCCGTGCAATCAGATAAACCGCGTCGGCATCCACCGGACAGGCCAGGAGCGCGACATCACCCCCTTTTATCTTGGCGGCGACTACGGATGCCGCGCCCGCTCCGGAAAACTGAAGCTCCCCGCTGATGACCGCCATGGTAATTAGCGTACCGCTCTGAATAAATATGAGCTCGACATTGGGCAAGCCGTGCTTGGCGAACAAGCCTGCATCCTTTGCGACCCATACGGGAAGGTGCATGATGCTGTTCGTCGTGCCGTATCTTAGCAGTCGCGTCTCTTGTGCAGAAACCGAAACGATTGAGATTCCCAGAAACAAGCCGACGGTTGTTACGCATCTAAGCGCGAATGGCTTAACCATGGTAACCTTCCTCTCCCCCTTATGGGGAAAAAAGTTTTCGCTCGACCCCCTCCGAATCGTACGGCACGAATTGGTTCTCGCCCGGGCCACGGAGTTGCGGCGTTTCTCCCTCGTCGAAGAGCGCAGCAGCGCCCTTGATGATATTTCCGCCCACCAGTGGCGGAGAGTGGGATTCAACGACGATCGCCTCCGCATCGGAACGATTCCACGCCCAGTGCACCTTGTTCGCCGGAATCCGATTAAAATCGCCCTTTTTACAGTGATAGCCGCGGTCCTCGACAAAAAACCAGATCTCGCCCTCCAGGACGTGGTTGATCTGTTCGGATGCGTGCATGTGGGGTTTGGTATGGTAACCGGGAGGCCGGGCGGCCACCATGAGGCTACTCTCGTTACCGAAAGCTTGTTTGACCACCATCGATCCCTGTCCCTGTTCGGTTGACAAAACAACTTTCCTTTGCGGCACATCTTGCGCTTTTGCATGAAGAGACATAAAGACTAGACCTCCCTTTTCGAGAAACCGCCGACGGTACGCACGTGCAAAGCTGAGCCACCGCTACCATCGTGCTCTCGCCCTGTCAAGAAATGACCGGCTTGTGTCTTGCTTCGAAACGATGGGAGCGGACGTGCCATATTGCCATGGAACACGCGATGACTAACCGCATTCCTTTGAGGAATAGCCTGTGTCCACTTCCCCCGCACAATCCGAGTTCAGAACTCCCTGCAGTCAAAACCAAACCTTTCCAAGTACCCCGTTAGATTCGCTTATCGACGCCGCGCATCGCTGAACTTACGATCGCAATCGCCGTAAACGCCGCAATGATAAGCCAGGAAATCTGAAACGCTTTGAGAAATACCTCAGGGTTTTGCGCCCATTCCGTGTACGCCGGCACCACCGACCCGCTTAAGCCAAAGTAATTCAGCCCGCGCAGAAACAGCACACTGCCGACGGCAACTCCTATCGCGTTGGCGATGTTGGCCGACGTCAGGGAGATTCCGCTTACCGCCCCCACGTGGCGGGCCTCCACGGCGCCGAAGATCGAGCTCAAATTGGGAGCCTGAAAAAGCGACCAGCCCAATCCCAGAATCATCAGGGGGATGATCACCGCCGCAGGACCGGCATCCGCCCCCAAACTTGACAGAGCAAGCATGCTGGCGACGCTCAAGACGGAGCCCGCGGTGCAAAGCAACCGCGAGCCGAGTCGGTCCGCAAGCCAACCTCCGACCGGCGCAAAAAACACAATCACGAGGGAGAAAAAAATGATCGTAAAGCCGACCTGGGTCGGGCTGAAATGTAAAATTCCCTGCAAATAAAACGGCAAGAGAAAAAATGTCGAGCTGTGTGAAGTCACAATGAAGAGATTGCTCAGGACTCCCGCGGTGAGGGTTCGCACCTTGAAAAGCGAAAGATCGAGCAGTGGCGCCGGGCTCTTGCGCTCACAGTGCAACAGCAAAATAAGGAAAATGGCGGCCGCCGAAAAAGCCCCCGCGGCGAAAAGGGTAACGCCCGACTTGGCAATCTGCTGCAAACCTAAGATCAGCAACAGCACGGTGAGAAGCAGTGTCACCATGCCCATCGAATCGAGAAAATATTTTCCCCGCTCGCTGACCGTTTCCGGCAGCACCTTCCAGGCCATGTACGCCGACCCGAGAGCGACCGGCAAGGTAGCAAAAAAAATCCACCGCCAGCCCACCGTGTCAATCAGAAATCCGCCCAGGGAGGGTCCGATGATATATCCCAAATGGAAGGCCATTGAAGTGAGGCCCAAGGCTTGGGCTCTCCCTTTTTGCGCATAGACCGTCGACACGATCGCCCTGCCATTTCCCATCACCACGGCTCCGCCAAGGCCCGCGAGAGCTCTGAAAGCGATGAGTTGCCACAGGCCGGTGCTCAACCCTGAAAACGCCGACCCCAGAGTGAGCAGTAGAAAGCCCAACGCGTAAATCTTCTTGCGACCCAACATGTCGCCCAAGCGAGCCATGCTCAGAACAAAGCCGATTATGGTGAGTTGGTACGCCAGAGGAATCCACTGCACCACCGCCATCGAGCTATTGAAATAAACCGATATCGTTGGCAAAGCGACGATGACCGAGCGCGAGTCCAGCGCGCTCATAAACTGCCCAAGACAAACATTGACCAAGGTCAACC
>JBFJTQ010000043.1:0-8992 GCA_041625275.1 Binatia bacterium
AATGCGATACGCTTATCATTGCCACCGGCGCGAGCGCCAAGCTCTTGGGCATGGATTCAGAAAGCAAACTCATGGGCCACGGCGTCTCGGCGTGCGCGACCTGCGACGGGTTTTTCTTTAAGGATAAGGAGGTCGTTGTTGTCGGTGGTGGGGACACGGCGATGGAGGAGGCCACGTTTCTGACAAAATTCGCCTCCAAAGTGACTGTCGTTCACCGTCGGGATCAACTCAGAGCTTCAAAGATCATGCAGGAACGAGCCGAAAAGAATCCAAAGATCGCTTTCGTGTGGAATAGCGTTGTGGAAGAAGTTTTCGGCGATTCGAAAGCCGGCGGAGTTACGGGGGTGCGGCTGAAAAACGTCAAGAACGGCAAAACCGAAGACTTCAAATGCGATGGTTTGTTTATCGCCATCGGCCATGAGCCCAACACCCGGCTCTTTGCCGAACAGCTGGAGCTTGACAAGACCGGATACATCATCACGCGGGACGGCACCAAGACCAGCGTGCCGGGGGTGTTCGCCGCGGGCGATGTTCAAGATCATGTCTACCGCCAGGCGGTCACGGCCGCTGGCACGGGATGCATGGCCGCGATCGACGCCGAGAGATTCTTGGAGAACCAAGAATAGAGGTAACAGAACGGACCGTCGGTCGTGCGCAGTTCAAACCGGAAAGAGGGTGAGCCGAGTCTCCCTTTGCGAGGATTGCGCATCGCATACTTCAAATTTGCACTTTGAGATCTGCAATATTATATCCCTAAGGGCTGTCCCGCCGCTCCGAGGGGTCGCTCTAATCCAAATCCAGTGGTTTGATCGGTCCGTCCCCTGTCTTTAACCCAAGGCGGATTGGGCGGGGAGGACCTTTGTTTGGCACAGTGACTTCGACCCAGAGTTCTTCTCCTTGGGGGCGTATGGAGGGGTCCCGCGCATGCTCGGATAAGAAGAACGCGATCGGCGGGGAGAGGACCGCTCCAGCGTCTGTGCCAAAACGAGAGCGCCGCGAGATGCGGAGTTCCGATAAAAAGGATGGATTGGGATCGGGCTCGGCAATAAGCCTGTTGTTTTCAACTCTCAGTTTTACCGCTTGCGACGGTTGAAAGTTAGTGACGCTGGGAATAGCGGGCGCCACCACTTCGAGTTGCAGGCGGACATATCGCCCGCGAATCGGCAGTTCCGGATCTACAGGAACTGTCTTTACCCACACGCGCGGGCGGTTCGCGCGGTCATAAAGAAGTTTGGCGCCAAGGCTCGACACGATCGCTACGTGCAGTGCGGCGAGGATCAAACCTTTGGTTCGAAGTGTCACGCCTATTTCCTTCTCACTCGGGCCAAGAGTCGGCGTCGGATTCGCTCTAAAAGCCAGCCACCCGCCAGGAAAAGCACGCCGAGCCCGACGAGACTCGTTGCGCGATCGATTTTATCCATCAGGTTCGAGAAGTAGAAAACCAGCACGGTCAGTGCAAAACCGGCAACGCCGAGATTGATGCGCTCGCTCCGCTTTTCGAACAAGCCCCAGGCCACCAGCCCTACTGAGCCGAAGATACACCAAATATATGGGCCGAGTTCACGCCAAAGATGGGGAGCCTCGCTCCCGCGCCCGGTGGTACCCAGTACCATTACCCAAAGCGCCGCGACCAAGTTCCACCAGGCCGTGCGGCCGCGCAGGATGCCGGCAAGCACGAGCGGCAAGCCGATTCCGAACAGCCAGCCAAGAGCTAGCCAGTTGGAGGGTGCGGTGCGTAACGAGCCCAAGAGCCGCATATCGCTTGCCGCTAGGACGCCAAGTGTCAAAGGAATGAGCGCGAGGCCGCCAAGCCACGCGAGAGCCGTGCGCGAAGGGCTTTCCCGTGAATCCGTGCGCGCGGAAAGGTAAGTGAGAGCGAGCAAAAGCAGGCTCTCGGCGAGGGCCAAGTTGCCGGCACGCGCGAAATCAGTGGCAACGATCCATTCTCCCGCCAACCAGGCCGGCGAGAGCACGGCGACCAGAGTAAGCTGCGCCCAATCACGCAGCAGCGCCCACGCAAGCAACGCGCCGAGGGCCCAGAGCATCAGGCCGCCAGGCCAGTGTTCTTGAAGGTTAAAGATCTGGCCGGCGAGAAAGATTCCCGCGCCGAGCGCAATGGTCCCGATGGTATGCAGCGTTGTCGCGAGGGCCGAAAATCGTTCGGCAGCGAGAGCCCCACAGGTATGAAAGCCCGCCACCATAAGCAGAACAAGGCTGAAACGTGATCCCGGTGACAACTTGTCCCAGTGCGCAGCGACGAAGAGCAAAACGCCGGCGCCGAGCAGCAGGCCGCCAAAACTCAAGGCAATGGCTACCGGCCAGCCCAGCCGGACGGCTTTAAGGTTTTGGGCCTCGTAGGCAGCGATTCGTTGGGCGGAGATGGCGTCGATTAATCCCGCAGCGACCCAACGCTCGAGCAGTTTCTCCCATTTGGCAGGCATGATGGAGATTCCAGGTGCTCATTACCCAACGACAGTGCGCAGGTTAACACAAGCCGGCGCGCATGCACAAACCAAACGGGCGGGTTTTACTCAGGAGCGGAAAATGAAGTCCACGGCGCCCAGCAAACATAAGCCCGCCCATAGGTAATCTAGCTTCAGAGGTTGTTGCATGTACAAAACAGCGAACGGGGGAAACACCGAAAGGGTGATCACCTCCTGCATGATTTTTAGCTGCGAGACGCTCAGCTCTGTATAGCCTATGCGGTTGGCGGGAACCTGAAGCATATATTCAAACAAGGCAATGCCTCAGCTTGCAAAAGCGGCGACGTACCACTTTTGATCATTGAGATTCTTTAGGTGGGCGTGCCAGGCGAAGGTCACAAAAACGTTTGACGCCGTAAGTAATAGGGTTGTTCTGACAATGACAGTCATAGTGTGCGCCGACCTCCGAATGAAATTTGTTTAATGTATTGGAACCAAGTTAAAGGTTCTATCTTACCCAACGTCTATCCGTTGTTGGGCATGGTGTTCTTGAGCTTGTTCAGCTCTGCAAGCAGGAAATCCCTACTCTTCACTTCGGTGCCGTCTTTCATTCGAATCAGATACGGCTTTCCAGAAGTTCCCGAGAAGCTGGCGACCTTGTCGATGAAATCGCGAGCCGTGATCACCGCAGATGCGTTGGCTTGCCATTTGCGGCGCAAAAACGTAGCGGCCGTTTCGGCGCTGTAGACTCTACCGTTGCGGACGAATTTACTTTCCTTTAGGCGGCCGACCTGCGCGATGAGGAATTCAATCTTGTCTTTCTCGCCGGGGGCAGTTTGGGCTTGAGGGAGGGAGGTAAGTACTCCCAGCACAAACATCGTGGCAGCTAAAAAGGCTCCAAGAAATCTCCGCATGGTCAATTGACTGCGATCTCCATGTCGCTTAGACGCTTGAGCGACTTTAATCTTTTCCGCGCCCTCTTTATACGGAAAGCGCGGGATTATCCCGCCTTGCCCGGTAGAAAGTTACTTAAAAGCCCTGGGGCGAGCCTTTCGTGGCCAAGACGACAGGCCTCTTCCCCGGAGGAGACGACATTGGCCGGTGCGTGGAGTCCCCATCTCATCGCGAGGGCCATAGCTCGTCCCCCCTTTTTTTGGATTCATGCCCGACTCTTCTACATCTATCGACCAGGGGAGTTAGTTGGATTATCAGGTGCGCTTTTGAAAGTCCTTGAGGATTTGCCGTGCCGCCAGGAACCCAGGCAGCCCGGTAATAGGGCCTCCGGGGTGTGTGCCCGAACCGCAGAGATAGAGATTTTCGATGGGCGTACGGTAGCGCGCCCATCCAGGCGCCGGGCGCATGAAAAAGACCTGGTCCAGTGCCAGCTCCGCGTGGTAGATGTGCCCCTGCGTCAGGCCGAAAGTTTGTTCCAGATCGACCGGTGTTAATACCTGGCGGTGGAGAATGGAATTCTTCAAGCCGGGTGCGTACTCCTCCAGGAGATCGACCACCAGGTTGCCCAAGTTGTCACGCTGTCGATCCCAGGTGCCTTCCCGCAAGGAATAGGGGGCATACTGCATCCAGACCGACATCACATGCTTCCCCGCCGGAGCCAGTGAAGGATCGGCGATGGAAGGGATCGTGATCTCCAGGAACGGCTGTTTCGAGAAGCGTCCGTATTTTGCGTCGTCAGAGGCGCGCTCGAGATAATCGATGGTCGGACCGATGTGAATCACCCCGCCCAGATAAGCCGCAGGATCGTTCCCCCCGGCGCCCTTAAACCTGGGCAGCGCGTCTAAAGCCAGGTTAATTTTGGCAACCACGCCCCGGCTCCTGATGTTGCGTACCTGGAGCAAGAAATGCGGGTCGAGGAAGGTCGGTTCGACGAGCGTCAGGAACGTGCGTTTGACGTCGGCATTGGAAACGACCGTGGCGGCCGAAATTTCGGTGCCGCCACGTAAGACGACCCCCGTTGCCTTGCCATTTTTCGTGACGATGCGTTCGACATCGGAGTTGGTTTGAATCTCTGCTCCTAATGCTTGCGCTGCCCGCGCCATCGCTTGTGTCAGATTGCCAATACCGCCATGCACGAGCCCCGATGTGCGGAAGGCTGTACCGGTCTCACCCAGAAGATGGTGCAAATAGACGTATGAAGTGCCTTGTTGACGCGGGCCCACAAAGGCTCCAAGAAGGCCGGTTCCGGCAAGGGCTGCCTTCAGAACCTCGGTTTCGAACCACTCGTTGAGAAAATCGGCGGCGCTCATAGGCACGACACGCAAAAATTCCTGCAGATCCCGAGAACCGAGGCGATGAAGTTTCCAGGCGACCCCGCCAAGCTCGGAGAAATTAGAGCCTGGGCGCGCTGTGCCGTTGGGCATAGGTGTCCCGATTAATATCTTTAAAGACCTGACTAGTTTTCCGGTGGTTTCACTGAACGCGGCGAACTTCGCCGCATCCGATTTCGAGAAACCGCCAATCGCGCCGGCGATTGCTGCGGGTGCACGGGGAATAAGGAGCGACTTGCCGTCAGGAAGAGGCGCGAAGACTAAAGGATTAAGAGGTAGAATCTTCAAGCCGTGCTTGTCGAGTTCAAGGTCTTGGCTGACCTGGCGGGAAAGCGATCCGCCAAGATGAGCGCAGGTGGAATATGTGAAGCCGGGATAAATCTCTTCGCTAACGGCTATCCCCCCGACTACGGACCGGCGTTCAATAACCAGCACTTTGCGGCCGGCCTTTGCCAGATAGGCTGCGGTGACAAGCCCGTTGTGGCCCGCACCGATGATGATGGCGTCGAATTTAGTCACTGAAGTCCAAGGGGCTCTTTCTGTCCTTGATGATCTCCATGGCCGCCAGGCGCCCGGAGGCGGCCATGACGCCGCCGCCCGGATGGGTTCCGGCGCCGCACAGGTAAAGGTTCTTGATCGGTGTTCGGTACTGAGCCCAACCTGGTACGGGACGGAAGAAAAACAACTGATCCAGCGTCAGCTCTCCCTGGAAGATATTGCCCTCGGTGAGGCCGAACTCCTGCTCCATGTCCCATGGGGTGACGACTTGGCGGTGCAAGATGAGATCTTTCAGATTCGGCGCATACTCGCTCAGCGTGTCGATGACCGTGTCGCCGAATTTCTCGCGCCGCTCCGGCCAGGTCCCGTCTTTCAGATGATAGGGTGCATACTGAACGAAAATGGACATGACATGCTTGCCCGGTGGAGCCATCGAGGGATCGAGGGTTGAGGGGATGATGACGTCGAGATAGGGACGGCGCGAGAAGTTGCCGTATTTCGCGTCGTCGTATGCCCGTTCGATGTAGTCAATGCTTGGGCTGATTGAGATCGCGCCGGACAGGTGGGGTCCGTCGCCGGGCAGGCACGTAAAGTTCGGCAGGCCGTCCAAGGCGAGGTTGACTTTGCCCGATGAGCCGCGCACTTTGAACTTGGAAACCTTGTCTGTGAAATCCGAGTCCAGTTCCTTACCGTCCACCATTTTGAGAAACGTTCTTTTAGGATCGACGCCGGATACGACTGTGGCGGCTTCGATCTCTTCGCCCGATTGCAGCATGACACCGTGCGCCCGCCGGTTCTTGACGAGAATGCGTTCGACGGGGCATTCGGTGCGAATCTCCGCACCGAAATGGCGCGCGGCATCGGCGATGACGCGGCTGATGGTTCCCATGCCGCCGCGCGCGAATCCCCAGGAGCGAAAGGCGCCGTCCAGTTCCCCCATGTAGTGGTGCAGCAGCACGTAGGCCGTCCCCGGCGACCGAGGCCCCATGAAGGTCCCGATGATCCCGCTTGCCGACATGGTGGCTTTCAGCACTTCGGTTTCAAACCATTCATTGAGGAAATCGGCGGAACTCATGGTCATGAGCTTGGTCAAATCGTAGAGCAGTTTCTTCCCCAGGCCGTGAAAATGTTTGCCGACGCCGGCAAGTCGAAATAGCTCCCGCGCGTTCCAGGAGCCCAGCCGTGGTGGAACGGTGCCGAGTAAAGGCTTTACCGCCATGGCCATCTGGATCATGCACTTGCCATACTCCTCGTACGCGTCCACGTCCGCAGCTGAGTGACGCGCGATTTCGCGACGGGTCTTGGCATGGTCGCCCCAGCGAGCGAGGTAGTTACCATCGGGCAAGGGGGTGCATGTGCTATCGAGCGGAATGATCTCGAGGTCATAATTGGTTAGTTCCAGCTCGCGGATGACCTCCGGCCGCAGCAGGCTGACGACGTAAGAGCAAACAGAGTACCTGAAACGCGGATAGATTTCCTCGGTCACGGCCGCTCCGCCCACGAGGTGACGCCGCTCCAAAACCAGGACATCCATTCCGGCCTTGGCCAGATAGGCCGCACTGGCGAGACCGTTGTGTCCCCCTCCGATCACTATGGCGTCGTATTTCTTCATGCCCTGATTTGCTTACCGGGGCATTTTTGGTAATTTCCTGGGTGAAGTCAACGGCACTGAAAAAGAATGGAGGAGCGGGGCCTTCTTCTGCAGCGGCTTTCTCAAAAGTACATGCCTATTGGAACAGCCTTTCATACGCGAACTTCAGGCTTATGCGCCAGTCAAAACTGGCGCACGTGGTCGGGTTACTTCGTTGCCAGTTCGTACGACGTTTTACATGAGTATGAATACCATGCCATTCGAAACACCGCGGCATTGATCGATGTGTCGCCGCTGTTCAAGTACGACGTTAGCGGCAAAGATGCCTTGCGGTTGGTTAACCGAGTGATTACGCGAGACGCCGTCAAATGCGCGGTGGGGCAGGCCATCTACAGCTGTCTGTGCGACGGCGAAGGCAAGGTGATTCAAGATGGGACGGTCTTCCGCCTCGCCGAGGATTATTTTCGCTTCCAGCTCGCCGAGCCGGCTTTCCGCTGGTTGCATCTTAACGCGGTCGGATTGGACGTGACAATCCGTGATGTGTCGGAGGAGATCGCCGCTCTGGCGCTTCAAGGTCCCAACGCATTGGAAATCCTCAATCCGCTGATTGAAGCCGACTTGGGCAAGCTAAGATTCTTTCGCCTGACCCGCGCGCAACTCAACGGGATTCCGGTCATCGTATCACGCACCGGCTATACGGGCGATCTTGGATACGAGATCTGGCTGTCCAGCCGCGAGGCTGAGCCGATTTGGGACACCCTCATTGCCCAGGGAAAGAACTACGGCGTAAAGCCCGCTGGCATGCTGGCCCTTGATCTGGCTCGCCTCGAGGCAGGGTTTATCCTTCTTGACGTTGATTATACGAGCGCGGAGAAGGCGTTGATTCCGTCACAATGCTATACCCCGGATGAAATCGGTCTTGGTTGGACGGTGGATCTCAAGAAGGATTATTTCGTCGGCTGCAGAGCGTTGCGCGAAGAGGGCAGTCGCGAATCATCTCGACGGATCGTCGGGTTGGAAGTCGACTGGCGCCAGTATGAGTATTTCTTTCGAGAAGTGGGTCTTCCCCCCCATGTGCCGGCGGCGGCCTGGAGGGGCGGCGTGCCGGTTTACTCTGATCATTCACAAATTGGCCACGCAACTACGGGAGGGTGGTCACCGACTTTGAAGCAATACATCGTACTCGCCACGGTGAAAAAGGAGCACGCCGCCGCGGGAACTTCGCTGGAGATGGAGGTGACAGTGGATTACCGCCGCAGAAACGTCAAGGCGACCGTTGTCAAGCTGCCCTTTTTCGATCCGCCGCGTAAGCGGGCTTTGTTTTGAGCCTGAATTCCGCGGTATAAGAGGTTACTTGAGAAGCCTGAGGAAAAAAGTTCGACAAGACTCACCATAGAATTCTCTCGGGCTCGACGCATAGCGTGTGCCCAACTGCGGAATTCGGGTTCGAGATAAAAATGATTCGCCGTGGCTCCCGCCTGAATTCCGTCGCCTGGATCAGCTCTCGGTGAGCCGCACGGCGATACCGCGGCTTTGCAGATATTTTTTGCACTCCGCGATTGAGTATTCGCGGTAATGAAAGATCGATGCGGCCAAGGCGGCACTGGCCTTGCCGCGGGTCAGCCCGTCGTAAATGTGCTCCAGGTCGCCCACCCCGCCCGAGGCGATGACGGGAATTGCGACTCTCTCCGAAACGGCGCTCGTCAGCTCTATGTCGTAACCTTGTTTAGTACCGTCCCGGTCCATGCTGGTGAGCAAAATCTCCCCCGCGCCGTATTTTCCCATGCGCTCCGCCCACTCGCAGGCATCGATGCCCGTGGGGTTTCGGCCACCATGGGTGAACACCTCCCAGTGGTGAGTCACCCGCTTCGCATCGATGGCGACTACGATACACTGGCTGCCGAAAACCTCAGCGGCCTCGCGCACGAACTCCGGTCGATTCACGGCTCCGGTGTTGATCGAAACTTTATCCGCTCCCGCCTTTAGAAGGTTTCGAATGTCTCCGAGTTTGGTGATCCCCCCGCCTACGGTAAGGGGCATGAAGACCTGCTCTGCGGTGCGGGCGACGACGTCCAAAATAATTTCTCGATTCTCATGGGACGCGGTTATGTCCAGGAAGCAAAGCTCATCCGCGCCTTCGCGATCGTAGAGACGAGCGATTTCCACCGGGTCACCGGCGTCCTGCAATTCGAGGA
>JBFJTQ010000044.1:0-8974 GCA_041625275.1 Binatia bacterium
ACCTGAGACGACATCATCGCAACCCGTGACTCTGATTCTGGCATTAGGCGGCGATTTTCCTCGCTGATCCTCGAATTCGAAACTCGCGATGCCAAGAGCGGTGCGATACCGGTGGGCGAACCGCGCTGGGCTCATGAAATGTCAGATTTCCATCTTAGGGAGAAATACCGCTGGAGATCCGTCAATTGCGCGCGATGGCTGAAGCACAGAACAAGCGCCAAACACGTCCTTTCGTCGCGAGTGTCGTTCGCGCAATACGGGCTATGACAACGAGGCGACGGAAGGCGGAACCTCACCGCGCAAGCTCATCCTCGATCACACGAACGAAACGTTCAAGCGGTTGAGCACCGGCAACCAGGCGGCCGTTAATGAAAAAAGCCGGCGTACCCGACACGCCGACCTGCTTGCCTTCGGCGACATCCTTTTGCACTGCGGCCTCATATTTTTTGCTCGCGAGACACTTTTCAAACGAAGCCATTTGCAATCCGACCTCAGTGCCAAACTTTTTCAGATCGGCAGGCGACTTCTTTGAAATATTCGCGTACAGCTTGTCATGATACGCCCAGAACTTTCCTTGCTCATTAGCGCAGCGTGCGGCTTCATGGGCCTTGCTGATGCCCGGGTGAATATCCTCAATCGGGTAGTCCTTATGCACCACCCTGACCTTGTCCGGGTAGCGCTGAAGCACGGCTTCGATCGTTTTCTGCGAGTCTTTACAAAACGGACATTCAAAATCTTCGAACTTGACGATGGTAACCGGGGCGGTGGCCTTCCCCTTGACGGGCGACCCCTTTATATCGATCTCGGCGCGGAAAACCGCCGGCGGTTTTAGACTAATGACCACGTTCGCGCGAGAGCGCAGCGTGTCAACGAAAGCATTCCGGCGCTCCGTCAGTTTCTGATTTTGCAAGTAAGCCCGGATGCGCTCCCGTATCTGAGGATCGTCGCTTTTGATACGGGCCTTGTTTGCCTGATAGAAAGCTTCCACCTCTTGTTCCGTGACCAACCCGACCTTGGCGGTCACCTCCGCGTCTAGCAGAGCCGTTACGGAAACACCTCGTTTCGCAGCCTCCTTCCCCAGAAGGCGTTCTGCGATGAGAGCGTCCAGCCGCTGTTGCTGCAGTTGGTGGATCCTCTCCCTCAGCTCCGCAATTGTAGCGCCGATGGGCTTCTCCATCTCCTCGGCAGTAATGACCTCGCCATCGACCCGAGCAACCGGAGTGTTGGGATCATCTGCTCGAAGCGCCGGCGTCTGAAACGCAAACAACCAATACAAAACAACGAGCGCAAAACCTGACGGTTTTCTCAGCATATTCATGACTCCTTCTCGAATGTGTATAGATTACAAGAGGATCGAGAAGGAGTCCATATCAGCCAACAGAAGAACTCCACGTGCGAAAAAATGTTCGTCGGAGCAAAGAGCTGCACGAAAACCGCGCGCCGAACCAGGCGCGGAATTCCTCCAACGGCCGACCTTCAATGACAAGCGCGCACAATCTTGCCATGGTTGCCGGTCGGCGACATCCCCCCGCATGCGCATAACAGAACTTGCGGACGCTTCTGGACGCAATAGAGATAAGACGGTCCCTTTGAGCCATAACATTCCATACGGGACGGTATGGGACTTGCTTTGGTGTTACTCAGGGGCAGCAGAATCGGGAGGGCTGAATGAAAACCGGGCTTGAGAATATCCACCGTTGGAGCGGGAACAAACGCACCATCATAGCGGTCATCAGTTGCGTTTTTGGGATAGCGCTGATGGCGCTGGGTTTCAGTGCGGGCTCCGGTTCAAAACAAGAACCGGCTAGCGCGCCAGACCAGGTGCTGGCGGAAAACCAGAGCAAGAAGAAAATTCCGGTTTGGAACATGGCTCTCGGCAACATCGTCGTGGTCGCTCGCGAACTAGGTTTCGGCGCCAGGCTGGCAGACGGCTCTGCCGTGGACGAGGGCAAAGTCGCCTCTAGAATCGAAGGGCAACTCCAGCACCTGCGTGAGCTCTATCGGGAGGAGAGCGACAGTAGCCAAACGCTAATGGGCGCAATGCTCTTGCAGCTTAAAGTCAGCCCTGCGGGCGAGGTAACCGATGTCAAGGAACTGTCTTCGCGCATCGCCGACGACGATTTTAAAAAGGCCGTGGGTGCGGCGGTTTCGAAGTGGAAGCTTGGAGACCTCGCATTCGAAACAGTAACCATCCATTGTCCATTGCTTTTCGTGCGTGAGGGGATGGACATCACAACCTTGGTCAATTGGGAAAAATCTCTCGGGCAAACCGTCGATGAATCCGCGCTTGCGAAACGCAAAGCTCAGCCCTCACCACAGCGCAAGACTCCCGAGCCGCACAAAGCGCCACAAAATAGAGGCGTGGCGACCGCAGCGCCCTCGACGAAACCGGCCGCGACCCCAATGGCAAAACCTGCGTTGGCCGCAAGCCTTTATCAGATCCGATATACGACTGCGATCCGCAAGGAACCAAACTTTTCATCTCCGGGAGTCGCAAGATTCACGTCGGGCACCAAAGTCACTGTCATCGGCGAGCGCGGGGATTGGGTGGAAGTTCGTTACGTCGAAGGCGGCCCGAGCGGGTATCTGAGAAAAGAATTTCTCACGCCCGTGGCCGTCGCGCAAAACTAAAAACATCGGCTCCTCCTAAACCGTTTCTTTTTATCGCCGCTGCAGAAACCGCCGTTACGGATCACTGTGCATCTGTGATGCCTGCGGTGCCTTTTGACGATCACCGTCCGTCCTATCTGTCCGCGCAAGCGGCACAGTGCCGCTACTGACCAATAGGCTCTATTGTAGTACGCGAATGAGCCGACTAGAATCGATGCATTGAAGTAAACGGTGCAAAGATGGCGCACATCATTCTCAAGAAAGGCTGGCAGATCGGCGAGCATGAGACAACGCCGCAGGAAACGTTTTTTCGCCAGCGCCGCCGCATCATTGAAGGAGCCGGACTCATGAGCCTTGCGATCGCTGCGGGCATCATGCCGGCATGCGGGCCAGCACGAGACGCAGCCAAGATCGGCGCCCAGGAACATCCCCCTGCCCCAGACCTTTACCCGGCAGCGCGAAACCCGCGCTTCACCCTGGATCGGCCCGTCACGGACGAAGCTTATGCGGCGTCATACAATAACTTCTATGAATTCAGCACTCTCAAAGGGAGCGTCTACAAAAAGTCAGCGCGCTTGAGCACGCATCCTTGGCAAGTAGCAGTGAGTGGCCTGGTTGAAGAAAACCGGGTTTTTGAGATCGATGAGCTCGTCCGTGCCATGCCTCTGCAGGAACGGCTTTACCGCTTTCGCTGCGTGGAGGCCTGGTCGATGGCGGTTCCATGGACCGGCTTTCCGTTGCGCACGCTGATCGACAGGGTCCGGCCTCTCTCAGCCGCCAAATATCTTGCCTTCGTCACGTTCCTCAATCCGCAAGACGCGCCCAACCAGACTCCCTCCTACGGCCCTTGGCCCTACACGGAGGGCTTGACGCTTGCCGAGGCGACCAACGAGCTAACAATGCTGGCGACGGGTATCTACGGGCATCCTCTGCCCAAACAGCATGGAGCGCCGCTGCGTTTGGTCGTGCCGTGGAAATACGGCTTTAAAAGCATCAAGTCTATCGTGAGAATCGAATTCACGGCGCAGCGGCCCCGAACTTTCTGGAACACGATCGCGCCGCATGAATATGACTTTAGCGCCAATGTCGACCCGCGCATTCCGCACCCGCGCTGGTCGCAGGCTACGGAACGTCTGATCGACACCGGCGAGCGGCGCAAGACGCTGCCGTTCAACGGCTACGGCGAATGGGTCGCAAAGCTCTACCCATAGTAGAGAAAAGCGAAATCCAAGTGTTTTGATTGCGGCCGGCTCGGGTTTACCGCCGCAGGAGCTGGCGCAGGGCCTTGATCAAAAGCTCGACATTCTCGGGTCGCGCCCCATGGCCCATTAAACCCACGCGCCAGATTTTGCCTTTCAACGGTCCGAGGCCGGCGCCGATTTCGATATTGAAATCTTCGTACAGACGCTGGCGTACTCGAGCATCGTCAACGCCCGCCGGAATGCGCACCGCGTTGATCATGGGCGCGCGGATCGACTCGGCCACTGCCGGCTCCAATTCAAGTTTTCGCATCTCCTGGATGAAAAATTCATGCACTTCGCGGTGCCGTTTCCAACACGCTTCGAGCCCTTCTTCGAGGACAACGCGCAGAGCTTCGTGTAACGCGTAGTTCATCGAAATAGGCGCCGTGTGGTGGTAGACACGCTCATCGCCCCAATATTTCTCGATCATGGACAGGTCCAGATACCAGCTTTGAACTTTGGTCTTCCGCCTGCGCACCGTCTCAACGGCGCGTTCGTTGAAGGTTACGGGCGCAAGCCCCGGCGGGCAGCTCAGACATTTCTGCGTGCCGCTGTAACAGGCGTCGATTCCCCATGCGTCCACCTTGACGGGCGCTCCGCCAAGCGAGGTTACCGTGTCAACGAGAAACAGCGCGTCATGTTCACGCACGAGGCGTGCTATGTCCTCTAACGGCTGAAGCACACCGGTGGACGTTTCGGCGTGGACAACGGCAACTAGCTTGTACCGTTTTTTCCCAAAAGCCGTGCGAAACTGCGCCGCATCCAGCGCGGTGCCCCATTCGGCTTCGACTTTGTCCACGTCGGCGCCGCAGCGCTCAGCCACATCGACCATGCGCGTGCCGAACACGCCATTGACCCCAACGAGAACAGCGTCTCCCGGTTCGATGAGATTGACGAAACAGGTCTCCATGCCGGCGCTGCCGGTGCCGGACATCGGCAGCGCGAGGCGGTTCTGCGTCTGAAATACTTCTCTCAACATGGCCATGCTCTCGTCCATGATTGTCAAAAACGCCGGATCGAGATGGCCGACGACGGGCAGAGACAAACTCCCCGACACCCGGGGATTCACTGGGCTCGGACCTGGGCCGAGGAGAGTCCGCAGTGGCGGATTGAGTTTTGAGGCTAAGAACATGATCCTTTTCCCTTCTGACGTAAAATGATTATTGTTCGGCGCACACGTGCAGTGCCATGGCGCCGATTTCTTTGATGCTTCCCTCGAGTTGGTCGCCATCAGCAAGCAATTTGACCCGGTCCGGCGAAACCCCCAAGCCACCTCGTGCGGCGTTGCTTGCACACTCCATGGCGGTCGCGTTGTTGCTCGATTGTGATCGCCGCGCACGCGACGGGCGTCCCTCATCCTTTGCCAATCGGGAAGACCCCGTCTCAATCGACTGCGCCTGTCTGATGGAAATAGAAATGACAGATTTTCAATCGTGAGATTTTAGCGCTTGCGACTTCATCGACCCCTCGTAGAGTCATCCTGTCTCATACCCGAAGGAACTGCTAATGTCCAATGCGAGGGCTGCGTTTGGCGCGCACCCGTCCTGAGTTACACGGGCATATCGCGGCTTCAGTTCTCCAAAGTATTCCTGGGTGAGGACTTCGGAAATCGGGGAGCTTGCCAAATCCTTTGTGGCCTTCGCCTCAAAATCAAAAAATGGCGCGGCTGGAGTGTCAGGCTTTTTTCGCAAAAGCCGAACGTACCCTCATCTGATTTTCGCAGAGTGCCATTCTTAAAGGCGTCTGCTCAACCTGAACCCCTCGTAACCCAGGTATCCGGCGATCACCAAGCCGACCAAGCTCGGCCACGCGGGCACGACGGCGCCGGCAATAACAGCCTCCCAGCCAAATACCAGCCGTGCCAAGTGAAGGACAGCGATGATCGTAAAAATGCTTCCTGCTGTCAGGAAATAGACTTTACGCGACATTGTCTTAATAAAATTAACGACCTACCCATGCTCCTGTCAAACTCTCCGGGATTTCCGGCTTTGGGGGTTGACACTAGAGAAACACAACGCCTAAACTTCGGCTATTGCGGGCCTTCCACCTGTAACGTTGGCCTGCGATACCACATGCAAAGTGAAGGAGGGCAAACCATGTCGAGGATAAATGTAAAATTGATTGTCGGGCTACCGCTGGCATTTTTTCTCGTTTTGGCGGCCGCCTCCAGCGGCATCACACAATCCGTAACGCTTCCCACAGGCTGGAAGACGCCCAGTGAGCTTTACGCCAAGTTGGCCAAGTTGCCGGCGGACCAGCTCGAGCAGGTACTTTACGAGGGAGCCAAGAAGGAGGGCGTCGTTACCTATGCTTCGCCGATCGAGGAGAAGCAGATGGCGGCACTCATGGAGTCCTTCATGAAGAAGTACCCGGGGATTAGCGGCAAGGGCATGGGCGGCCAGCAGGAAGACATCAGTAATCGCATCATCGCCGAAGCGCGCGCCGACCGCAGCACTTTCGACGTCATCAGCGTTGGTACTTCCCTGGGCGAGTACCGCCAGACCAAGGCGCTGGCCGAGCTTCACGATTTGGTGGGCAATGCCCGCTATCCCGCCAAGTTCCGCGGCCCCGACTTTTACTCCTGGAACCTTCTGAGCATGGTCATTGCCTACAATACCAACATGGTAAAGGCATCAGAGGCACCTCAGGGCTACGCGGATCTGCTGGACCCGAAGTGGACGGGCATGATCGGCGTGGACAATACGCCCGACACATGGATATTTGGAATGCTCAACAAGTGGGGCTACGAAGAAAGCCGCAAATACCAGATGAAGCTCGTTCAGGAACAGAAGGCGCTGCTTCGCAGAGGTCACACGAACCTAACCAATCTGCTCATCGCCGGTGCGTTCCCTGTGGCCATAGAACTTTATTCCTATAAAGTAGCGCAGATGAAGAACAAGGGCGCTCCCATTGAAATGGTTTTAGCGAAGGAGTTCGTGGCCGCAGAAGCCAGTGGTGTCGGCATCAGCAACCGATCGAAGAATCCGTATGCAGCCCTGCTCTTCGCCCGTTTCCATATCGACCCTGAAGGCGGACAGAAGACCATGGCCCAGTTTGGTCGCGTCATGGCGCACCCGGACACCAAGCTCAAATACCCGGAGATGCAGAAGCTTACCGCCCAGGACACCTTGGACCGGATGTCCCTCCTAACCGCCAAGGAGTTGGTGGAGTTCAGCGAGGCGTATAAAAAAATCATCAAGGAAATTTACAACCCGGCCTTCCGGGGCGCCAAGAAGAAGTAAACCACACCGCGTTGAGGGACTCCCCGATCGTTAACGCCGAACCCCGACCAGGGAGACGCCGACCGGGGAGTCCGCTCCTTTGCCATAAAACCGTTACTATACGACCACAATTTGTGGGGCGAGCAGATCTGGGGTAACGTCTTATAGCCATGAATCTTCAAGCCGTTTCATCATCGTTCAGACGGTCACTGAGATTGCCTATCGAGTGGCCGCACTGGCTCACGGGCCAGACAATCGGTGTGGGGTTCCTGACCTTGCTGCTGATCTGGCTGATCATGGTGCCACTGGCGGTTGTGATTTGGGGGGCTTTTCGCGACGGGCAACCGGGCGAGCCCGGCGTCTACACCTTGATGAAATTCGTCGAGGCCTATCAGGGAACGCTGGTGCAAACCGTCGGCAATACCATGATTTTCGCTCTCGGTGCCGCCACTTTGGCCTTGACGATGGGCACCTTCCTGGCCTGGGTCACGGAGAGGACCGACGCCCCGCTGCGGCCGTTGATATACGCCATCTCTCTGTTCCCATTGATCGCTCCGGGCGTCCTGATGGCGAGCGCCTGGGTGCTGGTACTCCACCCCAAAATCGGCATAATCAACGTTTGGGCTCGCGCCTTGTTTGGCATCGAGGGTACTTTGTTTGATGGCTACAGCATGGGCGGCATGATCTGGGCTCAGGCTGTCGATCAAATTTCTCTCCCTTTCTTGCTGATGGCTGCGGCATTTCGCTCCATGGACCCATCACTCGAAGAAGCTTCTTTCGTGGCGGGCGCGCGCTTCAGCACCACCATGCGGAAGGTCACCCTCCCGCTACTGCTCCCTGCCGTATTGGCGGTTTTCTTGCTTGTTTTCGTCCGTGCTATCGAAAGCTTCGATGTGCCCGCGGTGCTGGGTGTGCCTGGCGGCGTGCCGGTTTTTGCAACCCAGGTTTTTCTCGCCGTGTGGGATATTCCCCAGGACTATAACATAGCGTCAGCCTTTGGCGTTGGCTACCTGGCCGTAAGCCTCCTCTTGCTTTACCTTTACCACCGCACCACCCGCATGTCTGAACGCTACGTTACGGTTACCGGCAAGGCATTCCGGCCACGCCGGATGAACCTGGGAAGCTGGCGCTGGCCGGTAAGCCTTACCAGCCTCCTGTTGCTGGCCTTCGGCGTCGGCCTGCCCGTCTTTGTCTTCACATGGACTTCATTCGTAAAGTTCTACCAGGTGCCATCGCTCTCCCAAGTGTCCCACTTCTCCCTGGACAACTACCGGGAGATTTTGGAGTTGCCCCATACTCTGCAAAGCATTTACAACACCCTTTTGGTCGGCGTATTGTCGTCGCTTATCATAGTCCTGCTTGCGGCCAATATTTCCTGGATCGTTGTCCGCACTCGCATGAGAGGAAGAAAATTTTTGGATTTTTTGTCTTTCTCTCCCATCGCCATACCGGGGACGGTCCAAGGGCTTGCCTTGCTGTGGCTTTACCTGGTGGTGCCCATCCCCATCTACGCCACGCTATGGATCTTAATCGTGGCATTCGTGGGCAAGTACATTACGGTGGCGGTGCGCTCGACCCACGCTTCGATGCATCAGATCAGCAAGGAGCTGGAAGAGGTCTCAACCGTAAGCGGTGCCTCGTGGTTGCGAACCTTCCGGTCCGTGGTGATGCCGCTCATGGCGCCGGGCCTGGTAGTGGCGTTCATTTACAGCCTATCATTGACGTTTAAGGTCTTGTCCATGCCCATACTGCTGGGAAGCGTGGACACCAAGCTGATGTCGGTGACGATCTACAATCTCTACCAGGACGGGCAGTACCCAATGCTTTCCGCCATGGGCGTCATCTTGCTGCTTCTCGTCCTCTCGCTGGCCATGATCGGTACCTACGTCGGCAGGCGGTTCG
>JBFJTQ010000045.1:0-8934 GCA_041625275.1 Binatia bacterium
AACTCCCCTTCCTCAAATAGGTCTGGATGCGTGATCGCTGGGGACCTCGCGTCAAGGTGAGGTCCCCTCTTCTTTCCCGAGATGATCAAGGTTATAGTCGGGTCCAAAACCATGGTTGAAGCATGGCTCAGATCGAACTGACCAAATTCCGATCCCTCCGAGGACTTGTGGGCCTCTGGGAGAAGATCCTGCTGACCGCAATCACAGTGGCGGGGATTTTTTTCGTGTCGGATGTGCCCTTCTACCTGGGTCTGGCGCTCCTGAAGGAACAATACCTTGGCCTTTTTTTGGCGCTGATTCTAGGCGCCGTTTTTCTCAGCGTCCCTCCTTCCGCACAAGCGGATCGCCATCGGGTTCCGTGGTACGATTTTTTATTTTCATTCCTCGGGCTCGCTGTTGGACTGTATCCTGCTTTCTTCTTTGTTGAGATCATGCTGAGCATGGGTGAGCCGGGTGCTCTTCGGCTCGCGCTCGGGGCCATCGCGATCCTTCTTGTTCTTGAGGCCCTGCGCCGCACGGTTGGCTGGATACTGGTCGGTGTCGGCGTTTTTTTTCTCCTCTACGCGCGCTTCGCGGACTTTTTCCCAGGAGGATTCGCCGGCACGGGAGTTCCCTGGGACCGGCTGGTCAACTACCTCTACACGGATGTTAATAGCCTGTTTGGTCTTCCCCTGGGAGTGACTGCCACAATCGTTCTCCCCTACATTTTCTTCGGCCAAGCTCTCTTTGCCATTGGGGCCGGCGAATACCTTACCGATCTGGCCGTTTCCTTGTTCGGCCGCTTTCGTGGCGGGCCAGCCAAGGTGTCGGTGGTTTCCTCCAGTTTGTTTGGCACCATCTCGGGCAGCGCCGTCGCCAACGTGGCTGTGGACGGACCCATCACTATTCCTCTCATGATGCGCACCGGCTATAAACCTACGGTCGCTGCTGCCATCGAAGCCGTGGCCTCCACCGGAGGGCAAATCATGCCGCCTATTATGGGAGCGGCTGCCTTCATTATGGCTGAGATTCTGGCCATCCCGTACCGGGAAGTGGCCGTTGCCGCTCTCCTCCCGGCTGTCCTTTACTATGTCGCCTTATTCACCCAGGTGGACCTGGAAGCTGGCAAGACCGGACTCAGGGGCTTTTCCCGGCATGAATTGCCAGCCATCATTCCTGTGCTCGCAAGGGGATGGGTGTTCTTCGTTCCGCTCTCGATCCTGGTCTATGTCTTATTCGTCCAGAATTCCGAGGCTGGAGACGCGGGCATCTTTGCGGCCCTTGCCACCATAGCCCTTGGTTTCCTCAGGAAAGAGTTGCGCGTCAACCCCCGCTGGGTGCTGGAAACGCTCCAAGGGACCGGCCGGACGCTGTTGGAGTTGGGGGCTACCGTGGCTTTGGCCGGACTGATCCTCGGGGCGGTTAGTATTAGCGGGCTCGGTTTTATTCTGTCCTATGCCTTGGTGAGCCTGGCAGGTGGCAATACCGTCGTTCTGTTGCTCCTTACCGCCATTGTCAGCATGATTCTCGGTATGGGCATGCCGACCACGGCGGTGTATGTCCTCCTGGCTGTTCTCGTTGCGCCCGCCCTGGTGCAACTGGGAATCGACCCGCTTGGCGCTCACCTTTTTATCTTTTACTTCGGCATGGTATCGATGATCACCCCGCCCATCTGTCTGGCGGCTTACACCGCGGCGGCCATCGTTCAGGCCGACGCCATGAAAACGGGTCTGGAGGCTACCCGATTGGGGATCGTGGCCTATATCGTCCCATTTCTCTTTGTTTTCTCGCCCGCGCTTCTGCTCAAAGGCTCCGTCCTGGACATGTCCCTGGCCGCCGTAACCGCTACAGTCGGCGCTGTACTTCTCGGTATGGCGCTCACCGGGTACTTCGTTCGCGAGATCAGCTGGTTCAAGCGCCTGCTTCTGATCGTCGCTGCGCTGAACCTTCTTACTCCCGCCTCAGGCAAGGGAGTCATCTTCACTTGGATCACCGATGTCGTGGGGTTTACGCTGGCCGCCCTCGTGCTGGCGTCCGAAGTGTGGCGAGGCTTCAAATTTCGTCACGGCGTTGGCGTGACCATAGCCGAGCCGGGAGCTGCGCTGGACGGTGATGCGACAAAGGGAAAGAATCCCCATCCATGACACTTCGCTCAATGCGCCCATTGCGCCTGTAAGGTCGTTACGTCAAGGTGGGAGTCGATAAGCACTCCCAGCGATCCAGCATTGTAAACACGGGGCTACCGTGCGAGATTGAATGTGTGGAGCGAAGAAATATTTGCGGGTTAACCCGCCGGAAATTCATCGCCGCATCGTTAGCCGCGCCTCTCGTTGTTTACAATACGAGCGACTTTGCGGCAGCACAGGAGCTGGAGCCGACGCCCGCTTGCGGCGACAATGGCGGCGTGACGCCGGCGCAAACGCCGGGTCCTTTCTACAAGCCGAGCTCGCCCGAGCGGGTCTCGCTGCTGGAGCCGGGTATCCAGGGCACGAGAATCGTTCTCGAGGGCTATGTGCGCTCTACCAAATGCAAGCCCATCAAATGGGCCATCGTCGATTTCTGGCACGCGGACGCGGGCGGCGAGTATGACAACGCTGGCTTCAAGCTGCGCGGCCACCAGTTTACCGACGGCGCGGGAAAGTACCGGCTGGAGACAATCGTGCCGGGGCTTTATCCCGGGCGAACGCGACATTTTCACGTACTGGTGCAGGCGCCGAACCACGGGGTTCTCATAACGCAGCTATACTTTCCCGGCGTGCCGGAGAACAGGCGGGACCAAATTTTCAATCCAAAGCTCGTCATTGCGGTCCGCGACGTGACCGGCTCCAAGGCAGCAAAGTTCGATTTTGTCGTTCAGGCGTGACGCCGCAGGCCGCTGCGCTCACGATGCAACGCCGACAGAGCTTAGCATGACATCAGCAGGTGGAGTGCATGAGCCCCGCCGACGGCGTCTTGTCCTCTCAAGTCAGCATAAAAATGTACCGCCTTTTCCGTCTGCAGTGCGTGGCCCGAGGAATTCTGGGTTCCATCGCGCCTGAGCGTTAGTCGAAGGCAAGGCAACAGCCGTTCTCACCCGCCTTTTTGAAAAGGGGCCTATAGTTTTTGGTCATGCCGACATGACCGGCTCGGCGTGGCCCGATACCGGAGCGCGTGAGTTGATTTAATTCTTGCTTTCTTGATTTAAATTGGGGTACGGGATAACTTCTGGCCGTTTGGAAACGAACGCCTTTAGTCCTTAAGCGAGAGATACTGTTGCGAATAGGAAAGTAAGCGGCTCGCTTGACCGAAGTCCGGCGGCTTTAACTGCATCAATGGGCGTGAGCAAGGAACTAATCCATCAACGGTTGGCTGTGCCGGCTGCAATTCCCCGGCCCCAAGAATAAGGAGGAACTATGAGATCGAGAAGTTTCGTGACAACGCTAATCCTCGCTGTGGTGTTGCTTGGCGCTGCGCCGCTGGCCGCCCAGACGGTAAAGGTCGGGTTTCTCACTACCTACAGCGGGCCCGGGGCCGCGCAGGGCGACCAACTCGATAAAGGGGCCAAGCTTTACCTGAAACTGAACGGCGGCAAGCTTCCGCGGGGCGTCAAAATTGACCTGATTGCCCGCGACGACACCGGACCGAACCCGGACGTTGCCAAGCGCATTGTCCAGGAGCTGATTGTCCGCGACAAGGTTCAGCTTCTCACAGGCTTTGTCTGGACGCCGAACGCCGCGGCCATCGCGCCGCTCACGGCGGAGGCCAAGGTGCCTTACATCAGCATGAATGCGGCCGGTGTCAATATCGTTAACCTCTCGCCTTACATGGCGCGGGTGTCGTTCACCCTCTGGCAGTCGACATATCCCCTCGGCCAGTGGGCAGCAAAGAAATTCAAGCGCGCCTATGTTGCCGTGAGCGACTTCGCGCCGGGCCATGAGGCCCAGGAGGCCTTCACCAAGGGCTTCACCGATGGCGGCGGAGAGATCATCGACGCCGTGCGCATCCCGCTGGCAAATCCCGACTTCGTGCCGTACATGCAACGCGTTAAAGACAGCAAACCGGACGTGCTATTCGCCTTTAACCCGGCCGGAAAGCAGGCAACTGCCATGATGAAGGCTTATAGCGATCTCGGTCTCGAAAAGGCCGGCATTAAGTACATCGGCCCCGGCGACATCACCACGGACGAAGAGCTGCAAGGCATGGGCGATGCGGCGCTCGGCGTCATCACCGCACACCACTACTCCGCTTTTGCGGATCGTCCGGCCAACAAGACTTTCGTCGCCGCCTATAAAAAGGCATATGGCGAGAAGCTCAACCCGGGCTTCATGGCAGTGGGCGCTTGGGACGCCATGGATTTGGTCTTCCACGTGATTCGCGAGCAAAAGGGAAAGATCGATCCAAACAGAACCATGGAGCTCATCAAGGGGTACAAAAACCCGAACAGTCCGCGTGGACCGATTGCCATTGATCCTGACACCCGCGACATCATTCAGAACGAGTATTTGCGCGAGGTGCGCAAGGTCGGCGGCCAACTCGCCAACGTCGAAATCGAGACCCTGGCGACGCAGATCAAGGACCCCTGGAAGGAATTCAATAAGGGTAAGTAAAGAGCGACGCGAGCCGTTCCGCAGCAACAGGTTCTGAAACGAAACGCATGGAAGCTTTCCTGCCGTCGGTGGTGAGCATTGCCTTTCACGGGGTTGCCTATGGCATGATCCTGTACGTGATCTCGGTGGGCCTGTCCGTGACGATGGGACTCATGGGATTTGTCAACCTCGCCCACGGCGCATTCGCGATGGCAGGCGGCTACGTTTTGACCTCGGCGATCAGCCGTCTTGGTTTGGCTTTTCCACTCGCGCTGCCGCTCGCTTTTATCGTGGTTGCGGCAGTGAGTGTCCTGCTTGAACGATGGCTTTACTCGCGTCTCTATGAGGCCGGCGAGCTCGAACAGGTGCTGTTTACCATCGGCCTTATTTTTATGGCTGTGGCGACCGCGCAAGTGGTGTTCGGCATGCTGCAGCAACCGGTGTTGCTGCCGGAATATCTCAAAGGCCGGGTTTCTCTCCTCGGGCGCGAATTTCCGCTGTATCGCCTGTTTCTCATCGTTGCAAGCGGCGCCATCATCGCGGCGCTATGGTTTGGCGTCGAGCGCACCCTGTGGGGTGCCATGGTGCGCGCCGCAGTCGATAACCGAACGATGGCACAATCCATCGGTATCAATACCCGGCGGTTGTTCACCGTTACATTTGCGCTGGGTAGCGGTCTTGCAGGGCTAGGCGGAGCGCTCGGCGCCGAGATCATCGCTATTCAACCGACCTATCCGTTCGAGCATCTGGCTTATTTCCTGATTGTGGTTGCCGTTGGCGGGCTGGGGAGCCTGCGCGGCCCATTTGCCGCGGCTTTGCTGATCGGCGTCAGCGACACGGCCTGCAAATACTGGGTACCGGAGTTCGGGGCGTTCTTCATCTACGTTGCGACTATCCTCATTTTGCTGTGGCGGCCTGCCGGACTTTTCGGAACGCGTGTATGACGAGTTTCATTGGATATGGCGCCGATCCGGGTATACGTCTAATTGAGTGGTTGCCCTGGCTCGCGGCAATCGCGGCCTTCTTTCTCCTGCCGGACTATCTGTCTCTGGGGGCTCGCGTTCTGACTTACATCCTGTTCGCCTTGTCCCTTGACCTCATTCTCGGCTATGCCGGAATCATCACTCTCGGGCACAGCGCGTTTTTCGGCATCGGCGCCTATGTCGCCGGCATTCTCTCCGCGAAGCTCGGCGTGATCGACCCGGTGTTGCTGCTGGTTGCCGCCGCCGTCATGGCTGGCGCGTTCGGCGTGGCGAGCGGAGCCGTGATATTGCGCACGCATGGCCTCACGCAGCTTATGCTTACGCTGGCGATTGCCGTCGTATGCCTGGAAATCGCCCACAAGGCGACGCCGATCACTGGCGGAGCCGACGGCCTGTCCGGAGTCACCATCGCTCCTGTATTTGGCGCATTCAGGTTCGACCTGTTCGGCAAAACGGCTTACGTATGGTGCCTAACCGTCCTTTTTGCCAGCTGGTGGCTGACGCGCAGGATCATCTACTCGCCGTTCGGCGCCGCACTCGCCGGGATTCGTGAGAACAGGGTGCGGATGCACGCCATCGGCGTGCCCGTTTACCGCCGCTTGCTGACGGCGTACACTATTTCGGCAATGATGGCCGGCACCGCCGGAGCCCTGCTTGCCGAAACCAATCAATTTGTCGGCCTCAACGTGCTCGGCTTCGAGCCCTCGGGCGAGTTGATGGTGATGCTGATCCTCGGCGGCGTCGGCAGGCTCTATGGCGCCTTCGTTGGGCCGCTCGTCTATCTGATCGCTCAGGATTTCCTCGCCAAGCAATTCCCCGAATACTGGTACTTCGGCATTGGGCTGATGCTGGTCGTGGTGGTGCTGTTCGCCCGGGGGGGCATTCTCGGTCTCGTCGATAAGCTGGTCGCGCGATGGAGGAAGCAAAATTGACTCCCGTACTGGAAACACGCAACCTGTGCAAAAGCTTCGGCGCACTCGTTGTTGCGGAAAATATGAACTTTTGCTTGGAGGTCGGCGCGCGCCGTGCCCTGATCGGTCCCAATGGCGCGGGTAAAACCACTTTCATCAACATGCTTACCGGCTTGCTCGCGCCCTCTTCCGGCCAGGTGCTGCTAGGCGGCGAAGACATTACGCGTCTGGCACAGGAGGCGCGTGTCAAGCGGGGAATTGGCCGGACCTTCCAGATTAACACCCTCTTTCGTGACATGAGCATGCTGGACAATGTTGCCTTGGGCGTGGCCGAGCGTCAGGGGGTGGCGCGGCGTCTGTGGCGCGCCGCAAGCCACCATCACCAAGTGCGCGAGGAAGCGATGGCTCTGCTTGACACCCTGGGCCTCGCCGACGATGCCGGAACTCGCGTCGTGGATCTGCCCTACGGCAAGCAGCGTCTGGTCGAGATTGCAATTGCCCTGGGCCTCAAACCGCGGGTGCTGCTGCTCGACGAGCCCGCTGCCGGAGTGCCTTCGCTGGAGTCCGGCATGATTCTACAGGTGCTCGACCGCCTGCCCGAAGAAATTGCCATCTTGATCATCGAGCACGATATGGACGTGGTGTTCCGTTTCGCGCGGTGCATCACCGTCCTGGTCGATGGGAGAGTGCTGTGCGAAGGCTCGCCCGCAGAAATCGCCAGCGATGCGCGCGTGCAGCGAGTCTATCTCGGAGAGCAACATGAATGAGGCCCTCAAGCTCATGGGCGTGCGCGCAGGCTACGGCCCCACCGTGGTATTGGAAGATGTGGAGCTTGTTTTGCCCGCGCGCGGCTCGCTCGCGGTACTGGGCCGTAATGGCGTAGGCAAGACAACGCTGCTCGCCACCATCATGGGCCTTACCACCTTGCACGCAGGGCGTATCGAGTATCAGGAACGGCCGATTGCGCATCTTCCGGTATACGAGCGGGCGAGACTCGGCATTGGCTACGTGCCGCAGACACGCGATATCTTTCCATCGCTTTCGGTGGAGGAAAATCTGAGAGTCGCGGCGCTCAACGGCGGGTGGGTGGTCGCCCAAGTCTATGAACTCTTTCCACGCTTAGCGGAGCGCCGCCGGCACATGGGCAACCAGATCTCTGGCGGCGAGCAGCAGATGCTTGCCATCGGCCGCGCCCTGATGGGACGCCCTTCGCTGCTGCTGCTCGACGAGCCGCTCGAAGGGCTGGCCCCCATCATTATTGAGGTTCTGCTGCAAGCGATCCGGCGACTGATGCTCGACGAGTCGCTCGGCGTCATTCTGGTGGAACAGTCGGCGAAGCTCGCGCTCGCGATCACGGAGCAGGTCCTGGTGCTAGACCGCGGCCGCATCGTCCATCAGGGCCTGAGCGCGGAGTTGCTGGCTGATCCGGCGCGTCTCGCTGCTCTTATCGTCACGGCCTAGTAGGCCGCTGAAGAGACCCTTGATCCGCCCGATTTCAATAGAACGAAGCCGCAACCCTTCGGGCGATAACTTGCCAAATTGCAACAACGACTCTGAAGCTTCGCTGTCGGGGCTCTGCGCGATTCCTGGCCTGCCCGCCTCGGCTCTTAAAGTACCTGCCCACCGCGGAATCCAGCCTCAATCACCCGGCCCAATTTTTTTTGCAACAAAATCCCCATCTGTGCAATTCATGGTGGCCCGATACACGCGGCTTGACGATCGGGCGATGCTCCTGATAGCAAGAGCGTGAGACTCTATGGAGGTATTTATGGACAGTCGGGAATTTGCCAAGGCGCTACAGTCAAAGGTCGAGGAGTTCTGCAAGTCTCTGGACGCGAAACTGCCGGCCTATAGTTACATTCCGCTGAGCACGGACGAGATGCGCATCAAGGTCATGCAGAGCCGGCTGTTTAACGAGATCCGTGCGGGAGAGATATTCGGCGGTTGGCTCAAGAGCACGCCCGAACTCGATGTCAAGAGGACGCTCGCTCGGGCCGTCCACGAGGAATACGAACACGCGAATTTTCTTGAAGAAGCGCTGAGGCAAAAAGGGGCGGTGCCGTACGATTACAGGCCGCTGCCGGCACAAATGGCGATGTTCAACGCTTTTGAGGGGCTCAGTTCGACTGTGGAAAGAATCGCAGCCTTCCCCATGGCTGGCGAAGGCGTGGCCGATTATCTGATTGTCAAAAGTCTCAGCGCCGCAGCGGTTCCCTCATGGGTTACCACGCCCTATCGGAAGATTCATGAGGACGAAGAGGAGCATGGGAATTATCCGTTTGAGATTTTGGTCAAGTATGCAACGACGGCGGAGGCGCAAGAAAAAGCGGCCCGCGCGGTGGCCATGAGCCTTGTGCTCAGGCGCCAGTACTTTGACAATCTGGACCGTTGGGTGTTTGAAAATAAGATCTACTAGCTCACCTTAATTCGGCCAAGTCACGCATGTAACATTTCCCTGCCGATAAGATTCATCACGGTGAACAACTCCAGATCGCC
>JBFJTQ010000046.1:0-8836 GCA_041625275.1 Binatia bacterium
CACCGCCTCGGGCCAGCGCACGTTGTTCCATACCAACTCGAAAACGTCCTTGCGCTCGACCCCCTTTTCAAACACCTTGATGGGCGGAATGCACAGGCCTTCGGAGTGAATGTCGTAGCCATCGGGAAAGTAAGCTCCAGGATATGATCCGCCGGTGTCCAACTGATGGCCGCGAGCCAGGGTAAAGAACAGAAGCTCATCCTTGTAAAAAATCGGCCGGAAAAAACCCCAATCGGGCAAATGATTGCAGTAACCATGGTAGGGGTCATTGTTGAGGATGACATCGCCCGGATAAAGGTTGGAACCGAATTTGTCGAGAATGTAACGGACGGAGAATTTCTGGCCCAGAAGCTGGGACGTTGGTCCGGCGGGAACGGCCAGGGTGCGAGCCTGGGCATCCCAAATCCCCGCCGCGACATCGTGAAGCTGAGCCATGAGATAGTTCTGAGCGGTACGATCCAGCACATGGCGCATCTCGCGGCATGTGCTCTGGAACGTATGCCACACCGTCGACAGCGTAATCGCGTCCGCGCTACCTTTAGCGTTCATGGCCGACTCCTAGGCTTACATGGGTACGATCGAAAGGCTGGACCTCCGCGTCTGCTGTCTGCCACGCGTTTAATTCGTTCAAAAAGTTCCAATCGTTTAACCCCCTCCTTCGTCCTCCCCCGCGTCGCGGGGGAGGAAAAACGTTTGGAACAGGTACCCGGTCGATTCGGACACAGTATCATCGTTTCTCCTCTAAAAGTGAATAATGCCGGGCTAGTCTCCAATTCGCGTCAGCAAGTAATTTTTCCACTGGTCCACCGTGCAGCGAAAACTCGCCGGGACAACGACCGTAGTCGTCGTTTCTTCGATAATGGCCGGCCCCTTGAACCGGCAGCCCGCAAGGAGCCGGCCACCGTCATAAACTGGAGTGTCCACTTGCCGCCCTTGAAACCAGCACGCGCGCCGCCTCTTGACGGCCGGCGCGCTGTCCCCCCCGGCCTTCTCGATCTGGCGCAAGTGAAAGGGGGCCTTGGCCGCGGAAGCGCGCAGCCTGAAGGTCAGGAATTCGACGTACTTCCAGGGCATCTGAAAGGTATAGAGCTTCTCATGCTGGCGATGAAACTCGTTCACCGTCTCTTCGAGCTGTGCTGCTGAAAAGTCTCCGCCGCTCAGTTGAACCTCAACTTCATGGAATTGACCGCCATAGCGCATTTCAGCGGTGCGGGAAAACATGACTTGCTCGCGCGGAATGCCATTGGCCCGAAATCCTTCTAGAGCCTCGGCTTCCATTTCGCGATACAGCCCGTTCACCTTCTCGACATCGATATTCTTGGCATTGCAGATATAAGACCGGGCGAAGTTTCGCCCAACATCCATGGCGAACATGCCGAATGCGGAATAAGTTGCCGCAATCGACGGAATGATGACCGTGGGAATCCCTAGAAGTTCAGCGATGCCTGCCGCGTGCACCGGCCCGGCCCCTCCGCCGACGACGAGCGCAAAGTCGCGCACGTCATGGCCTCGCTTGGTCGAAACCTCCGTGATCTGATCGGCCATGAAGGAATTGACCGTGGTGTAGATCGCCTGCGCGGCCTGGCTGCTTGTCATACCCAGCGGCTCTGCTACCTTCCGCACGGCCTCTTCCGCCCGGTCGCGAGAGAGTTCGATCTCACCGCCAAGGAAGAAATCGGCCGGCACATAACCCAGGACTACGTCGGCATCCGTGACGGTCGGATCCTTGCCTCCCTTGGCGTAGCAGGCCGGACCCGGCTCGGCCCCCGCAGAATGGGGGCCAACACGCAGCAGTCCCAGAGAATCGATCCAGGCAATGGAACCGCCTCCCGCTCCCGCGGAATGGATATCGACCATCTTGATGGCCACCCGCTCCTCGCCGACCCAGCTCTCCGTCGTCGTGGGAATCTCACCCCCGTGAATCAGACAAACATCGAGCGACGTACCGCCCATGTCAATGGACAGAAGGTTCGGTTGGCCCACGGATTGACCGAGATAGGCGGCGCCGGCAGGGGCTGCCGCGGGCCCCGATCCGATCAACAAGACGGCGCGCGGCGTGCAGTGCTCCACGGTTTCCACAAGCCCGCTGGAGAGCATCAAAAGAAGCTTCTTCTTGAATCCCGAGTCTTCCAGGCGCCGCACCAGAGCCGTCAAATAGCGCTCCACCACAGGTCCAACGTAGGCGGAGACGACGGTGGTGGAAAAACGCTCGAACTCGCGCCATACGGGCAGAATTTCATGGGAAGAGGTCACGTAGCCGCCGTTGAAAATTTCCTGGGCAACTGCCTTGGCCTGTCGCTCGTTGTGCGGGTTGGCATACGAGTGAAGAAAACAGATGGCCAATGATTCCATTCCAGCATGCTTGAGCTTGGCGGCGGCATCGCGCACGTCGGCCTCGTTCAGGGGCGTGAGAATCTCCCCCGACTCCAACATGCGCTCCTCGGCTTCCATTCGAAAACGCCGCCGCACCAGGGGCTTGTAAGGAGGCACGAAGACGTTGTACATCGAGGCGCGAATGTTTTTGTATCCCCTGCGAATCTCGATGACGTCCTGAAATCCTTTGGTCGTGATCAGGCCCGTCTTCGCGCCGTTTTCGTTAATCAGGGTGTTGGTCGCCAGCGTGGTGCCGTGGATCAAAAGGTCCACGTCACCCAGAAAGGTCGCGAGAGACTGGTGGTAATGCCTGGCTGCTTTTTCCAGTGAGGCTAGGAATCCGAGCGAGGGGTCTTCCGGTGTGGTTGCCGATTTGAATTGTCTGAGCTCTCCCGTTGGCTCCAAAACGAGGCAATCCGTAAATGTTCCGCCAACGTCAATGCAGGCCCTGTACATGCAATGCCTCCGAGAATACTTCCATGCGGGCATATCCCAAATTTCAACGCCGCGCTATGCGCAATAACGGCGTCAGCAATCGTGAAAGATGCCGGCGAAAAAAGGTTTAGCGCCATACGCCCGGACCGTATCCGTGCCGTTTCGATCTGTCAAGGGTCGAGGTCGGAGACTAAATGAACTCGATTTGCAAAGTTGCAATGGGGAAAAAGAAAAATAGCCTCTGTAGTGAATAGCCTTTCATAGTAAGCCCCCCACGACTCAATTTCATTTCGCCAGCGCCGAACGGTAAAAGTCCTGATCATAGTAGGATGCGAGGGAATTTCCCTTGAGCAGTGTAAAGCCGAAGTCTGTTCTCAGTTTGAGCACGCTTTCGAGGCCCGGCAAGTTCAGCGCTCCGCTGGCCGACAACTCATCGACGCTGCCAGCGGCGGCTTTGGGGCTCAGTTTAAGCTCGGCGCCTACCAGCTTCACCGCTTCGCCTCGGTTCGCGGGATCTTTCGCCCAGCGCATGCCCGCCATCCAGGCACGCAGGAAGGCCAGCAGGTCTGCCCGATGACTTTGTCCCCAGGCACGGCTCACTGCGAGGACGGTGCTTGGATAGTCGGGCAATACCTCGCGTGAATCGCCCATGCGGCGCAATCCAGCTTCGACCGCCTTGAGATCGAAGGGAGCGTTGAGAATGCCGGCAAATGTCTCGCCCCGGCTTATCGACTCAAGTCTCTGGCCCGTCGCCCCAACGGGCACGAGCTCATAGTCCCCGCGCTTCAGATCAAGGTCGTGAGCGAGCAAAATGCGGCGCAGCACCAGGGCAAAAGCAGTGTCCACGGCGTCTACGGCCAGTTTCTTCCCTTTGAGATCGCTCCACTCGCGGATCTCTGGCCTGACGAACACAGGAAGTACGATTTTGTCGGCAACCTGGGCTATGGCCACGACTTCAGCCCCCTCTTTTCCGGACCAGGCAAGGACATTGTCGAAAGCCGTTGCGGCGATGTCATACTTGCCCTGGCTGAGGCCGCGCATCTGCGCGGTTGAGTTCAGTGTCTGTGTAATGGCGACGTCGAGCCCTTCAGCAGTGAAAAGCTCGCGCGCCTTGGCGGCTACCATGGCCGCATCGATTCGAAAGACATTCACGCGGACAGGCCGTAAATCTTTTTGCTGGGCATTGGAACCGGCAGCGAAGAACGGTAAAATAAAGGGGGAGATGAGGAGAATTCTTATTGATTGGGACATGGGCTTGCTCCTTCGGTTAATGCCTGCTCGAGAATCAAGGCGGGCTCATACTATTGACGATCGCATAAGATAGCAACACATGGCCCAGTTGAAGCCCCGTGCCCGCCCAACGGCGATCACTTGCTGCTAGCGAAATCATGAACGATGGCCGGCAAAGGAAATACTCTCAGATAATAACAGCTAAGGTTTGAATCAACTTTTCCGTAAATAGGAAAAACTCACGCTCGACGGATTGACTCTAGAGGGCAAAGTTTAGTTGAATCCTATGCAAGGAAGTAATTACGAACCGTCTTTAACAACAACCCGATATGAAAGGAGCTGTTCGATGGTGAGGGTTTTCGCGATTCTGGTCATCATGGGCCTGCTAGCCGGCGGCGCCGCGATCGCGCATGCGAACTCAATGCGTAATCCTTGGTTTTTTACTGCAACCGAGATTGCCTCTGCTTATCGCTACCAAGAGAACTTCGGTGCTCCGCTGCGCCGGCCACTGCGGGCGCAAAACTGTGTGTTCGGCGCGGAAGATTTCGCCACCACATACTACGGCGCGCAGGTGCGGCTTCCGTGCCGCTTCATAACGGAAACTCTTCGCCATCTGAGAGAGATTTTGGAAATCGGGGCCGCTCGCTACCTGTTTCCTCTAGATCTCGACCACGCTCACCTGGGAATTCCAAAAGAGCTGTGGCGCGAGAAGTACAGCAAGCTTCCCAGTGGACAAATATTGCCTGCCATGATGGAAGATCCGGAACTCGTGGCCCTCTACCATAGCGCTGAACATCTCACGGCTATTGACCCCAAGACCAAGAAAGCGAACCCGGCAGTCCAGGAATGGATTGAAAAACGCAATATTCTCGCCTTCTACGACGGCGATCCAATAACGATCCTAACCCCTCACCCGAAGGGCCATGGGGTAAGTCTACCAGAACGGTATCACTCCTATGGAGGCTTTGATTTTCTGGCAAGCCGCCATGGCCGGCTAGGCGTTATTCTTGAAGACAACGCCGTCCTGATCGATATCACGCTGCAAATCGGCGGCCCGCCGCAGGGTCTTTTCGAGGCGCAAGCAACGCCAACGATCACAAATCAGTGAGAGCCTATTAAAGCCATGCAGACAACTGGACGGCGGGACCGGCTAACATACCACTAACGTTTGCCCCCAGTTTTAGCGCTGCCAAAGAAAAGTCTTGTGTTGCAAATTCCTGCTACCGATGACATGACGGAAAGCCTCTCCGCCAAATAATCACGACGCTCATAGGTATAGCCGCTAATCTCGCCAAGACAAAAAATCACAAGTTGCCGGCCCTCGCCAAAATGAGTGTCGCTCCATGGATCACTACAAAAATTCACCCGGCCGCATGAAAGTCCAATAGTCAACAAGACAACCGTGATTTTATGACGATTTCATCATCTTGACGAGCGAAGCGCAGATGGGATATGGCCTAATGCAGAGTCTAGACTTCAGCGAGAAACTCCCGGAATCGGCCATTGACCAGAAATTCAGGAGGTCCCCATGAAGCTCAGGCTTAATGCGCTTTCTACTTTGATGATAGCGATCGTTTTTCTCGTCGGCACGGCGGTTGCGCAGCAGCGGGCCAGAATTAGATATGCCTTGGGTGACGTCATCTCGATCGACGAACTGCCGCTCCTGATCGCGGCGGAACGGGCCAAGGCAAGGGGCGTGGACGTGGAAATCACTGCCTTTAAGAACGAAGAGGTCGCCACCCAGGCGGTGATCAATGGGCAGTCGGACGTCGGCCAGGGAACGCCGTACGCGGCGGTGCAAAAGGTCGGTGTCCCGATCCGCTTTTTCTACCAGTTGAGCGCGCTCCAGTTTTTTCCAATCGTCAACAAAGAGTTCTACAAAAGCTGGAAAGATCTGGACGGCCAGGAAGTCGTCGTCCATAACCGCGGTTCGGGCACCGAAGCCATTATGAACCTGATGGCTAAGGTGCATAAGATCAAATACAAGAACGTGAGTTACGTTCCTGGCTCGCAGGTCCGCGCCCTGGGACTGTTGAAAGGCAATATCAAGGCCTCGATCCTGGATGCGACCAACAAGAATATCGTCATGAAGGAAGCGCCGGACAAGTTTCTCATACTGCCCCTCGGCGAGGTGAAAGCGAGCGACGAGGCGCTGTTCGCCACCAAAGAGTTCCTCGAGAAGAACCACGCCGCGGTCACGGTTCTTCTCGAAGAGTTGACGAAGGTCAATCGGGCGATCAACGCCAATCCGGCCTGGGTCCTGGAGGAGCGGAAAAAGCTCGGCCTGTTGAAAGATCTGCCGGCCAAGGTGGAAGACGAAATCCTGCCGTTTTTTAAGGAAGCCGTCGAGAACGGCGTGTTTCCCAACGACGGTGGCGCCGCAAGCGCCGCCCAGAACGATCTTGAGTTCTACCGTCTCTCCGGTGCGCTCAAGGGGGACAATCTGAAAGAGGAAGACTTCTGGTATCTGGCTCCGCTCAAGGCGGCACTCACCAGGCTAAAATAGTGAATCTGGATCGACGGCTCGGGCAAGGGCCTTTCGTCTGGCAGCTACTCTCATTCGTTCTGTTTTTCGGCCTGTGGGAACTTGCGGGTCGTTGGCCTATCAGCTTCGCCTTTCCGCCGTTCAGCAAGACGGTCGCGGCGCTTCTGCGCATGGCCGAAAACGGCAGCTTGGCCAAAGCCTATTTCTCAACGCTCCAACCGCTGGTAATCGGCATCGCCTTATGCGGAATTGCCGGAATCAGCCTTGGCGTTGCCATAGGACTCTCGCGCACAATGGAGTGGCTTACTCTGCCGGCGATCATCATTCTGCAGGCGGCGCCAATGGCAGCCATCATTCCGCTCATCACCTATATCTACGGGATCGGAATTACCGCGAAAGTCCTGGCGGTAGTCTTCCTCGCCGCGCCCGTAGTCGTGATGAACTCCTACAGGGGAATCCGCAATACCAACCCCTCGTTGATCCAGATGTGCCGCGCTTTTCTCGGTACTCGCCGGCAGCAAATCCTCAAGATCATCCTGCCGCATGCGGCCGCTATGATTTTTGCTGGCCTCAGGCTGGGCCTGGCAATGGGATTCATTGGCATTATCATTGCGGAACTGCTGATTACGCCAACCGGAATCGGCGATCTGATCACGTATCACAGCTCGGTGGCGGATTATCCCGAGATGTTCGCCGCGATTGCGTCGTTCATCCTGGTCGCCGCCGCCGCCATCCATTTACTGGAAAGGCTGGAGCA
This sequence comes from Binatia bacterium, assembly GCA_041625275.1. Classification (GTDB taxonomy): domain Bacteria; phylum Desulfobacterota; class Binatia; order UBA9968; family UBA9968; genus JBFJNS01. The sequence continues at coordinate 7,281 of JBFJTQ010000046.1, forward strand.
GCGACTGTTCCCCCCTGAGATTCGAGGATCGTGATGCCGGCGGCGCGAGCGATCGTCGAGGTCAAGGAAATCGGCAAGACCTATGGCAGACACGTCGAGGCGCTGCGGGACGTGAGCCTGACGCTTGCGCACGGCAAGCTCAGCACGCTCCTGGGCCCCAGCGGCTGCGGCAAAACGACGCTGCTCAAGATCATCGGCGGTTTGATCCCGCCGACCCGCGGCGAGGTTTGGATAAAAGGAAAACAAGTGGACGGCCCCGGCCCCGAACGCGCCTTCGTCTTCCAGGATTTTGCCCTGCTCCCCTGGGCAACCGTGCTCAGAAACGTTGCTTTCGGCCTGGAACTGCGCGGCATGCCCAAAGACCAGCGCAACGAGGCCGCGCTCAAGCATATCGCCGATGCGGGCCTTTCCGGCTTCGAATCGAGTTATCCGCATCAGCTCTCGGGCGGGATGCGCCAGCGGGTCGGCCTGGCGCGCGCCCTCGCGGTCGATGCCGACATCATTTTGATGGACGAGCCCTTCTCCTCAGTGGACGAGCAGACTCGGCGCAAATTTCAGGAGGACTTACTTGAACTGCTGGCTCGCAGGAACAAGACCGTCGTCTTCGTCACCCACAGCATCGAGGAGGCGGTCTATCTATCGGACCGAATCGTCCTCTTTTCGCCGCGGCCGGGCAGGGTATCGAAGGTCATTGAGCCGAACATCGACCGCGAGGGGCGGAACCCGGAGGAAATCCGGCGCGATAAAAACTACCTCGACGTGGTGGACGAGATTTGGCAGATTTTGAAGCGCTACGTCGTCTGACGCCGCTGAAATCCCATGACGCTTTTCGGTAAAAAAATCCCCATCGTCTTTTCCGTGGCGATCTGGTTTGTCCTGTGGGAACTGATCGGTCGGGCGAACCTCTCGACAATCGTTCCCCCCATCTCCCTCGTGGTGGCGGCCGGCATCACCATCGTCCCCACCGAAAAATTCGCCGCTGCGATTGCCATTTCCCTGCGCTCATTCGCCCTCGGCATCGGATTGGCCCTCGCGATCGGAATTCCCCTTGGCGTGCTCATGGCCCGCGTTGAAAGCCTCGGCAAAATCCTCGGCATGTGGGTCAACATCTTCGTCAGCGCGCCGATCTCCGCGCTCGTGCCGATCCTGATGGCGGTCATCGGGATCGGCGAGACCACCGTGGTCGTGACGGTTTTTCTTTTTGCCGTCTTCGTCATCATCGTTGACACGAAAGTTGGCATAAGCCGCGCGGACAGCTCCCTGGTCGAAATGGCACTAGCCTTCGGCGCCAACAAAGTCCAGCTTTACACCAAGGTCCTGTTCCTGAGCGCCCTGCCAGAGATCTTGGCGGGCGCGCGTTTAGGAGTTATCCGCGGCGTGAAAGGGGTAGTGATTGGCCAGCTTTTGATTGCGATCATGGGCGTGGGAGAACTGTTCGAGCTTTACTCCCAACATTTTCTCATGGAGGAGTTTTGGGCCCTGGTCCTGATCGTGTTCCTTTTCGCTTTTTCAGTCTCCGAGGCCGTTGCTTACGTCGAACGCCGCGTCGAGTACTA
>JBFJTQ010000047.1:0-8769 GCA_041625275.1 Binatia bacterium
CGGGGTGACTTTGTCCCACCGGCCAGACCATAACCCTCACTGTTTTCGGACGCCGAAGGCGGGAATAACTCGCAGGCTGGCTCGCGTTTTTGGGCGCAGAGGGGAGCGCGTGCGTTTGGCGTCCTTCCGAGACAAGTCGCGCCCAAACGGGAATTCCGACAGTCGGGATAAAATGGCGCAGGATTAGCCGGGATTCACGCGGGAGTCATGACCGTTTTTGCGCCCATGGTTGGCGCGCAAGAAAGATCAAGGCCGCGGCCGCAGCGTAACAAGCCAAAAATATCACAAAGACCATCAGATAGTTGCCCGCGAAGTCGAACGCCACGGCAGCGAAAAGCGCCCCCAGCCCCAAGCCGCCTTTGTGAAACGGCTCGAGAATGCTGCTGATCGCGCCATAAGAGCGCCGGCCAAAATAGCGCGCCATGAGAATTTGTGTGAGCACAGCCGATCCGCGCGCGTTGAGCCCAAAGAGCACGGCAAAAATATAGGCGGCTGAAGGTTCTCTGACTTGCGTTAGCAAGCCGACTGAAGCGGCAGAGAATACCATGGTCGCGATATTCAAACGCCGTGGATGAACTCTTTCTGCGATCGCACCCCAGAGCCCATTGCCGAAGGCACCCGACAGGGCCATGATGCTCAAAGCCCCCGCTGCGATTGCCGGATCAATCCTCACATCCGTGTAATAGGCCACCAGATGAAAGGCGATGCCACCCGTGCCGATGGATGCCAGCAGCGACGCGATGACGAGTAGCCAGAGCGTCCTGGTTTGAACGGCTTCTGCCAACTTCCAACTGCGTTCCCCTTGCAGAGCATGGGATGACTTTGGGCTTTTTGTGCGGGCATCAAGCCGCGAGTGGGGCTCAACACCGTCCGGAAGCAATCCCATATCCTCGGGCTGACGCCGCAGAAAAACGGCCCCGGGAATGACGACGAAAACCCACAGTGCCACTCCAAGACACAAAAAGGCGCTGCGCCATCCATAAGTCACCACGAGGAACTGGTAGAGCAGTGACAATAGCGCCGACCCCAGCGGCACAGACATCGACACCAACCCCATCGCTCTCGGCCGTTTCGCGTAGAACCAGTTGGCGACGGCCGTTAGGGGGACAACACCGACCAAAAGAAACTCGGTCAACGCCCGAGCAGGGACAAAGGTTGCGTAGAATTGCCAGGGTTCGTCGCTGAGGCTGAGCGCGATGACCGACGTGCCGACCAGTGCCGCCCCTCCCGGAAGCAGAAACCTCGGGCCTACTCGGTCGGCGATTGGCCCGAACAGTGGCGCCAAGATGCCACCGGCGACGGAACCCATTGTGATGGCCGCCGCAGTGAGCGTGCGGCTCCAGCCGAGATCGTCGCTAATCGGTTTTAGGACCACCGCCATGGTGATGTTGCTTACGCCGGAACCCAAGAAACCGGCGAGCATGGTGATGGCCACGATCAGCCAGCCATAGAAAAACGGTGTTGTCATGGTTTACGCATTTCGCACCCCTACCAGGGTGCGAGAATTTTGTTCCTCGTTCGTGGTCATTGCGGCTTTTCCACTCGTCGTTGATGTTCGTATAGCCGCCCGTTGCGCCGCTTTCAACAATCGCGCACGATAACTAGTAGCCTCGCGGATTCTTCGAGACCACTCGTTTGACACCCCGAACAGGTCACAATACTATAATTGCTAGTTAGGGAGGACATCATGACAGATGTGACAGACATGCGCGGATATATCCAGCTATTGGAGGAGATGGGGGAACTGCGTCGCCTCAAGGGCGTAGACCTCAAACTCGAAGTCGGCGCACTCACGGAACGGGCGGCCGAGAATGAGGGTCCAGCTCTCCTGTTTAGCGATTTTAACGGGTTTCCATCTGGCTTTCGGATTCTCTCGAATACGTTCAGGACATGCAAGCGAACGGGCCCTGCGATGGGCATCGATTCAAATCTTAAAGGTGTCGAATATCTTTACGCCTGGAGAAAGAAACTCGCCGCATACAAACCGGTTCCGGTGGAGCAACTGGAAGGCGGCCCTGTTTTTGAGAATCAGATGGCGGAGAACGAAGTCGATCTCTACAAGTTCCCTACCCCGAGCTGGCATGATCTCGACGGCGGACCCTATATCGGGACTGGCTGCGGTGTCATCACCAAAGATCCCGAGACCGGAAAGATCAACATCGGCACCTACCGGGTCATGATCCAAGAAAAAAACAAGGTCTCGGTGAAAATGAACATGGGTAAACACGGGCGGCTCGCCTTCGAACGCGCCAGAGACGCCGGTAAGCCTTTGCCCGTCGCAATTACCTTGGGTCAGGGGCCGGCGGTATTTCTCGCATCACAGATGCCGTTGCCGCCGGATGTCAATGAGTTTGAGTTTGCCGGATACCTGCAAGGCACACCCGTGCCCGTGGCCCGAGGCGCCGTCACCGGTCTCCCCATTCCCGCCAACGCCGAGGTTGTCCTGGAGGGCGAATTGCCGCCCATGAAAGACGAGGACATGCCCAGAGAGGGACCCTTCGGCGAATGGCCCGGTTATTTTACCGATGCGAATGTCGGCGAAACTCCCGTGATGATCGTCAAACGCGTTTACTACCGCAACGATCCGATCATCCTCGGGGCACCGCCACTAAAACCACCGGCAAGTTATTTACCCATAGCCTTGGGCGCCGCCACGTTGTGGGAACAGCTTGAGAAGGCGGGCATTCCCAACGTCAAAGGCGTATGGGGCTTTGTCTACGGCGGCCAGCCGGGGCCTTTCACGGTCATCTCGATTAGGCAGGGCTATGCCGGCCATTCCAAACAGGCCTTGCTTGTGGCCGCAGGAGCGCGGGCGGGAGCCTACGGCGGTAAATTCGTCGTTGTTGTCGATGACGACATTGACATCACCAATCCCGCCGACGTCATCTGGGCCATCGCCACTCGCTGCCATGTTCGCGAAGGACTCGATGTTGTGAAAGGGGTATGGGCTTCGGTTTGTGAGCCGGCGCTACCGCCGGAAGAACGATCGCCGCGCGGCTATACGTCGGACCGTGTGTTAATTGACGCCTGCCGGCCTTACAAATGGATGGATCAGTTCCCGCCGGTCAATGCCTTTACCAAGGAATTCAAGGATAAGATCGAAGGCAAGTGGAAAATCTAGTTCGTTTGCGCTGACGGCGTCATGCTGAAATGTTTTGCCCCTTCACCCGTCAAACTAGGGTGAAGGTCGTAAACCGAGATCCAGGGCCTTCCAGGAGGTTTAAAAATGGGTACTCTCGAAGCGCTAAGCCTTGCGATGGGCACAGCCTGGACCTCAGGGATCAATCTCTACGCGACGGTCGCAGCCCTGGGCATCGCCGGCCAACTGGAAATGATTCAGCTGCCGGAAAATCTGCAGGTACTCACCCATCCGGCAGTGATTGCCGTCGCCTGTACAATGTATCTGATCGAGTTTTTTGCCGACAAAGTACCGTACGTGGACAACGGCTGGGATGTTCTGCACACGTTCATACGTGTGCCCGCAGGCGCTATACTGGCGGCGCGTTCTTTAGGGGACCTGAACCCCGCCATGGAACTCGTCGCATTGCTCGCCGGTGGCACCGTGGCCCTGGCAGCTCACGGCACCAAAGCGACCGCCAGACTGGCCATTAACGTCAGTCCGGAACCTGTGAGCAACTGGATTGCGAGCGTCTCGGAGGATGTGGCGGTCTTGGGGAGCATCTGGATGATTTTCAATCATCCGCTCATCATGCTCGTTCTTCTTGTTAGCTTCTTCGCCCTTGCAGTGTGGCTTGTGCCGAAAATTTTTCGTTTTGCAAAAAGCGGATTTCAGGCACTGCGCAATCGACTGCGCGGCGTCAAACCGGAGCAACCCGCGCCCCACGGGCCTCAACCCGTGCCTTAAGAAGTTCGGGCAACCACCTGGGCGACTCGAACCCAAAGAAGACTAGACAAAATGATGAAACACGAGAAGGAAAACCAACAAGCCGGCGAGATACCCGCTGCCCCCTTGACACTGGACGGATCGTACGTTCTCCATCAGATGTTTCGCGTCCGCTGGTCAAGTTGGCGCGCCCTGGGCGCTTCGGACAAGAAGAATATTATCGATAGAGCGACCGCGATGTTGGGCACGATGGAGGAGAACAAAGCGGAACCGACGGGCTTGTTCTCGATGCTCGGGCACAAAGGCGATCTCATGGTCGTCCATTTTCGCAAGACCCTCGACGACCTCAACCATGCCGAGCTTCGTGTCGGCCATTCAAGGCTCAGCGAATTTCTCCAACCGACGACCTCATATGTATCCGTGGTTGAGCTAGGACTTTACGAAGCGTCGGTGAAACTCTACACGGAATTGACGGCAAAAGGGCTTCGTCCTGGAACCGCCGATTGGAATCGAGAAGTCGGGGCCGAGTTGGCCCAGCAGCGCCAGGCAGCGGCACCGCGGCTCTGGCCTGAAATACCGCACCGGCGCTACATCTGCTTCTATCCGATGAACAAGTTTCGTGGCGAGCATAAAAACTGGTACAGCGCGCCTATCACGGATCGGCAACGGATGATGCGGGAGCACGGCCTGATTGGGCGCCACTATGCCGGGCAAGTTACCCAGATCATTTCCGGCTCCATCGGCTTCGACGACTGGGAATGGGGTGTAGACCTTTTTGCGGATAATCCGCTTGTCTTCAAGAAACTAGTTTATGAGATGCGATTCGACGAAGCCAGCGCCCTCTATGGCTTGTTCGGACCTTTCTACGTCGGCCTGCGATTCCCCGCAACCCAGCTCGCGACCTTATTCGAGGGTAAAACACCGAGCTTTACGTAAACGACTCGTGCTCAACCAAAGGTCCGGTTACTTGAGTCCATCGCGATAGAGGATGTTATATGAGATTGCTAGACAAGGTGACCATCATCACTGGCGCAGGCCACGGAATTGGCAAGGCTTATGCGCGGCGCTTTGCCGAGCAGGGCGCACGCGTCGTGATCGCCGATATTGACGCGGAGGCCGGGCAGGCGACAGCCAAAGAAATCCTTGACGCAGGGCTCTCGGCCTGGGCGAGAACAACGGATGTCCGCAGCTACTTCAGTGTCGATGGCCTGATGCGCGAAACCGCAGAGAAGTTCGGAGGCATCGACGTTCTCCTCAACAACGCGGCGATCTATGTGACCCAGCACCTGTGGAAAGGGCCGGTGGAGGACTTGTCATTGAACGAGTGGGACCGTGTGCTCGAAGTCAATTTAAAAGGTGTTTTTCTATGCTGCAAAGCGGCGATTCCGATCATGAAACGACAAAAGAGCGGTAAGATCATTAATATTGCGTCGGGAACGTTCTTTAGCGGCTCGGGCAATATGCCGCATTACACCACCGCCAAAGGCGGCATTGTGGCGCTCACGCGGGTCATGGCACGACAGCTCGGCGAGTGGAACATCAACGTGAACTGCATGACTCCAGGATCGACCATGAGCGAAGAAAACGTCACCGATGACGTGCGGGAGCGGCGGGAAGGAAGCGTCATGAAGCGGTGCTTCAAAAGAGTCGAAATTCCCGCGGACATTGTCGGCACGGCGCTGTTTCTGGCCTCCTCCGACAGCGATTTTATCACCGGTCAACTGCTGGTCGTGGAAGGCGGCGGGATCATGCATTAGCCGTGATGTCTCGCGGCGCCCAATAGTACGCCACGGCGAGAATGCGAATCTCCAGGCAATGGCCCACGCCTATCAGGACTGGCCGGTCACACCGTACACGTGACCGCACTCGCTGCAAAAAATGACGCTAAATGGTGAAAGAACAAACTGCTTGCCGCGCGCTGGCCCGGCACCCCCTTTGCGCGAGACGATGTAGTCCGTCCCGACCGCAGCGCATTGTGGGCACTTGGGCTGTGGCTCTACCTTCTTTTGAAAATCGTAGGAGTACTGGAAGCCGCCGCCGAACTGAGTGTTAAACGGCTCCTGCTGCTGCGCCTGCTGCTCCTCTTCCGCTTTTCCATCTTCCTCAGGCGCCGCCTGCCTGGCTTCATCGTAGATCGCCCGCTTGCCTGAATCCGAAAGAATCGAGTACGCTTCCATGATCTCATTGAGCTTGACAGCGGCCTCGTCGTCGCCGGGATTGCGGTCCGGGTGATAGCGAAAAACCATCTTACGGTATGCCCGTTTGATTTCGGCTTCCGTGGAGGTCCGCTCGACACCCAGCAACGAATAATAATCGACCGTCGTATTCAATCGAGTTAACCTTTGAGGCAATCAGCGGCGAATGAATTTCGAGTTATCCGCGGAGTCAATCATCAAATAACCCTTATGCCAGCCCGTTATCGCCTGCCGGTACCTGTCAGGCGACCCCGCTGCCTGTACGCAACCACACACAGGTCGTAGATTGCGGACCCCGCACGATCATCGACCACAATTTCACCGTTCCGGTCCACGTACTCTACTTTGAGCATCAGATCCTTGCGCGGTGAATCGATATTGGAAATTCGCATCAGGCGAGCGCTGTGCTTGTCTAAGTACCCGCCTATGGCTCGGAGAATCTGCGCTAGCGTGACGAATTCCTTGGCTGGCGCCGCTCCGGTCCGTTTCTCCCGTCCCGCCGTGTCGAGCTTTTGAATGTCCGTATGCGAATAATGAAGCGTCACCGGAGTGGGAGCGGGAGGCGATTGATAACCACAACTGACAATGTAGTCTTGCCCCTCTTGGCGAAGATCGAGCGATTTAAGTCCGCGTTGCTCCAAATCTTCCCCAATGCAGCGAAGACATGTTGAGTAATCAAGGATGGGCGCGCGCCCGAACCTCCTCGTTTCCCTCAGGTCATACATAATAAGGTTTCAAATCGAAATCGCGTGCTTTATAAACTGTAATGGTAAAAATAATAAGAAAAAAAATCAATTAAAAATTTGCCTGAGTACCGTATGAACACCCCGGACGCGACCCTGTTAGCTTTGTCTTTCTAGTCGTTTGAGGACGAAATAGTAGCTCGGCGAAGCAGTCACCCTTGAGGTGACCTGGAATGAGACGGCAAGTCCGGCAGCTGAAAAGGGGCCGTCCGGCGGCGACGGATGGCATCCGTTACAACAATAGCGCCGGAGCCAGTATGGGCCACGTGCAGAACAACTCTCCCAAGCCCATCGCCATGATTGCCGCATGACCTACGCCATGCAAGGTGGATTTCACTCCAAGAAACTCATGATGTCGCTTTTTTTGCTTGTCGGTTTGAGGCGCAACTCGTCCAGCAGCAAAAGTGCATTTCCTGATTCCAATTGACCCCGGGGGCCCACCGCCAGACTATTTTTCAAAGTATCTGCCGACTGACCGCTTTGACGCGTTTCGTCGTCTTGCACCTAGGGAGCGTTGTGGGTGCGGACAGACAAGTCCAGATTACGGCTTACCCACCTATCGCTACCCTTTGAGACGGTTAGCCAATGAGTCGTGTTCTTCCTTGATTCCCGCCGGCAGCCGGTCACCGAACTTCTCAAAGAATTCGGCCTGGCTCCTCAAGTTTGCTTTCCAGCCGTCACGATCGATGGATACGAGCTGGGCAAGATCCGACGCGGCTAAATTGAGCCCGCCGCCATTAAGACTAGAGGGCTTGGGCACGTAACCGATGGCTGTCTCCTCGGCATCGCCCGCGCCTTTGCAGCGCTCAATGACCCAGCGCAGAACTCTTAAGTTTTCCCCGAAACCGGGCCAAAGGAACTTCCCTTGGTCGTTCCTTTGGAACCAATTGACGCGGAAGACCTTGGGCGGATTGCTGACACGCTTGGCCATTGACAACCAGTGCGCCCAATAGTCGCCCATGTTGTATCCACAAAATGGGAGCATGGCCATTGGATCTCGGCGAACCACTCCGACAGCGCCTGTCGCCGCCGCGGTCGTCTCGGATGCCAGCGTGGCGCCCAAAAACGTACCGTGCTGCCAACCGAATGATTGGTAAACCAGGGGGACAAGTTTTTGCCGCCTCGCGCCAAAAAGAATCGCGCTGATGGGCACGCCTTCAGGTTTTTCCCAATCCGCCGAATAAGTCGGGCACTGTTTGATGGAAACCGTGAAACGCGCGTTCGGGTGCGCGGCGGGATTGTTGCTATTCGGATCCCAAGGTCTGCCCCGCCAATCCGCGGCATTCACCGGCGTAGGGTCGTCATGCCCCTCCCACCAGACGGTTCCGTCCGATCTCAGCGCCACGTTGGTAAAGATAGTGTCGCGTTTAACCATCGCCATTGCGTTTGGATTGGTCTTCGAACCCGTTCCGGGGGCAACCCCAAAGAATCCCGCCTCTGGATTGATAGCCCAAAGCCGACCGTCCGGCCCCGCACGGAGCCACGAAATGTCATCGCCGACGGTGTGAATCTTCCAGCCTTCCAGGCTTTCGGGCGGCACCAACATGGCCAGGTTTGTTTTGCCGCAAGCGCTGGGGAATGCCCCACAAACATAGGTAATCTCTCCGTCCGGGCTTTCCACGCCGACGATGAGCATATGTTCCGCCAACCATCCCTCGCGCTGGCCTAATTTGCTCGCGATTCGCAGGGCTAGGCATTTTTTTGCGAGCAAGGCGTTGCCGCCGTATCCCGAACCGACGCTCCAAATGGTGTTGTCTTGTGGATAGTGACTGATAAAGCGCCGTTCCATGTCCAGATCCGCCTTGGAATGCAGACAGCGGGTAAAATCATCCGAAGAGCCCAGGTGATCGAGGGCGATCTTACCCATGCGGGTCATCATGCGCATATTGAGCACGACGTAAACGCTATCGGTGACCTGAATGCCAACTTTGCTGAACGGCGAGCCATGAGGCCCCATGAGAAATGGGATCACGTACATGGTCCGGCC
>JBFJTQ010000048.1:0-8685 GCA_041625275.1 Binatia bacterium
CACCCGTTGTGCGGGATCGGTGTAACGTCTTTGATCAGGCTGATGTTGAAGCCTGCCGATTGCAGCGCTCGTAGCGCCGACTCCCGTCCAGCCCCCGGGCCCCGCACAAAAATTTGCACGCTGCGCAAGCCGTGGTCCATGGCCTTTTTGGCCGCGCTGTCCGCAGCCTGCTGTGCTGCGAATGGAGTTCCCTTGCGCGACCCTTTGAAACCCATGCTGCCGGCGCTCGACCAGGAGATGACGTTACCCTGATAATCTGTGATGGTGACGATCGTATTGTTGAACGTGGAGTGGATATGCACTACACCTTCGGCAATATTTTTTCGTCCCCGCTTCCTGCGCGCCGCCTTTTCCCCGGCCTTTTGCTCCGCCTGGGGTTCAGCCTTCTTGTCTTCTTTTTCGTCTGCGGCTTCGTCCGGTTTCGCCATTTTATGCTCCTGTTTTACTTGCTAGCCTTTTGACGGAGGCCCCTTCTTCCCTGCAACGGTCTTTCTCGGCCCTTTGCGAGTCCTCGCATTCGTGTGAGTTCTCTGACCCCGGACTGGAAGATTTCTGCGGTGTCGCAGGCCGCGATAGGACCCCATGTCGATATGGCGCTTGATATTCGTCGACACATCGCGACGGAGATCGCCCTCGACTTTGTAGCTTTGGTCAATGATTTGGCGTATTTTGACCACGTCATCGTCGGAAAGCTCGTCGCTCTTCAGAGCGAGGGAAACCCCGGCCTTATTCAAAATGCTTCGCGAGGCGCTACGTCCTATGCCATAGATATAGGTGAGAGCGACTTCCATTTGTTTGTTTCGTGGCAGGTCCACTCCCGCGATACGTGCCATATTCTCTCCCCCTTTTGGAACTTCAGCTTACAGGCCTCAGAATTCAAATCGCTCCATCAAGCCCTTACGCGGTTTTTTACCCATTGTCCTCCGGTCAACCCTGTCTCTGCTTGTGCTTGGTGTTCACACACAGAACGCGTACGACCCCTTTACGCCTGATAACCTTGCATTTGTTACAAATTTTTTTGACCGAAGCTCTGACCTTCACGATGTCTCCCGTTCTTATCGCTCACGATAGACGATCCGTCCCCGGCCCAAGTCATACGGAGACAACTCTATTTTCACCTTATCCCCGGGAAGGATTTTAATATAATGCATCCTCATTTTTCCCGAGATATGCGCCAACACTTTATGGCCGTTATCCAGTTCAACGCGAAACATCGCGTTGGGCAGCGTTTCCAGGACGGTGCCGGTGACTTCGATGGCGTCTTCTTTTGGCATAAAACCTAATCGTTACCCGGACGGCCAATCCCGAACCCTACAATTGACTCAGTACGTAGGGACCATTTTTTGTCACGGCCACAGAATGCTCGAAATGAGCTGATAAGCTCCTGTCCTTGGTGACCGCAGTCCAGCCGTCATCCATGATCTCCACCTCGTGACTGCCCGCGTTCACCATGGGTTCAATGGCCAAAACCATGCCTTCTCTCAAGCGCAGTCCGCGGTCGGGATCTCCAAAGTTGGGCACCGGGGGTTCCTCATGCAGCCGTTTTCCGATACCGTGCCCGACAAATGCGCGAACCACCGAGAAACCCGCGCTCTCTGCCGTCTTCTGCACCGCCGCTCCGAGATTTCCCAAGCGATTGCCTTCATGCAACTGCTCGATGGCTTTCTGCAGAGACATTTCCGTTGTATTCATCAACCGCATAGCTTCTGCGCTGATCTTGCCAACGCCGACGGTAATGGCCGAATCCCCGTAGAAGCCCTCGTAAATCACCCCAAAATCCAGTCCGACGATGTCGCCGTCTTTCAACGCTCGATGCGATGGAATCCCGTGAACAATCTCCTCGTTGATCGACACGCACAGGGTGCAGGGGAATGCCCTTCCCGCGACGACATATCCCTTGAATGCCGGTAGAGCCTTTTTTTTTAGTGTCGACTCCTCCGCCAAAGCATCCAACTCGAGCGTTGTCACGCCAGGCTTGATCGTCTCTTTGAGCTCTTGTAAGACCTCGGCGACGATCACGTTGGCTCTTCTCATGATCTCGATTTCTCGCACCGACTTAAGCGAAATCACCTTGCAAGATCTCCCAACGCCGTCATGATTCGACGAGATATGTCTTCGGCCTGCCCAACACCATCGACATCCCGTAACAGCCCCCGCTCCCTGTAGTATTCGACAAGAGGGGCGGTCTGCGCCTCGTAGACGCTGAGACGGTTGGCTATGGTCTGCTCGCGATCATCGTCACGTTGAAAGAGTTCGCCACCACATTGATCGCAAACGGTCTCCGCTTTCGGAGGATTAAAGCTCAAATGATAAAGCGCCCCGCAGCTCTTGCAAGTTCTCCGTCCTGCCAACCTTTGTACAATCTCATCGCGAGGTACAAGGACGGACAGCACGCAATCCAGCGCCAATCCTCTATGTTTCAGTAGCTCATCGAGGCTCTGAGCCTGCGGCACGGTCCTCGGGAAGCCATCCAGAATAAAGCCGCTCTCGCAATCCTTCTCTTTAAGCCTTTCAGCCACCAGACCGACGATGACCTCATCCGGTACCAGCGCTCCTTGACGAAGGTACCCGGAGGCTTTTTTTCCTAGCGGGCTTTGCTCCGCCACGGCGTTTCGAAGTATATCTCCCGTCGAAACCTGACAAACACTAAACTTTTCCTGTAGCAATCTTGCCTGAGTCCCTTTGCCCGCCCCCGGTGGGCCCAGCAAAACGACACGTAGTCTAGACAACCTTCAGCCCCTTCTCCCGCGTAACCGCCCCCGTTTCATGAATCCCTCGTAATTGCGGGTAATCAAATGGGTTTCCATCTGTGCCACGGTATCCAAGGCTACGCCCACCACAATCAAGAGAGCAGTTCCCCCGAAATAGAAAGGAACATTGAACTGGCCGATTAAGATAGTGGGCAGCAAGCAGACAATCACCAAATAGATGGCCCCGCTGAGAGTAATCCGTGAAAGCACTCTCTCGATAAACTCCGCGGTCTTCGGTCCCGGCCGAATACCCGGAATGTAACCGCCAAATTTTTTCATATTATCCGCAACATCTACGGGATTGAATACGACGGCGGTATAGAAAAAGGCGAAGAACATAATGAGCACGGCGTAGACAAAATCGTGAAGCCAGCGCCCCGGGCTTAGATAACTAGCGAGGGACTGAACCAAAGGGTAGTCGGCGAATTGGGCCATGGTCGCGGGAAAGATGAGAATTGACGATGCAAAAATAGGCGGAATCACATTCGCCGTGTTGACCTTGAGCGGCAGATGTGAACTCTGCCCCCCATACATTTTGCGCCCCACGACCCGCTTGGCATACTGAACCGGGATGCGGCGTTGCCCTCGTTCGACGAATATAATGGCGCCAACAACAGCCACAATAACGACCAACATGAACAGTGCAACCAGAAGCCCGAGTTCACCTTCACGAATAAACTGCACCGTCGTGGTGATTGCGGACGGCAGACGTGCCACGATACCGGCAAAGATAATCAGCGAGATGCCGTTTCCGATCCCCCGCTCTGTGATTTGTTCGCCTAACCACATGATAAAGGCAGTTCCAGACGTGAGCGTGATGACCGTCATCAAACGAAAACCCCAACCAGGATCCAACACAATGACTTGCCCCCCCGGGCCACGCGTGCCCTCGAGACCGTAGCTGATCATCAATCCCTGAATAATGGACAGGGCTACGGTGCCGTAGCGCGTGTACTGGGTGATCTTGCGCCGCCCGACCTCTCCCTCCTTGGACAGCCTTTCAAGATAAGGAAAAACGACAGTGAGCAGTTGTAGAATAATCGACGCGCTGATATAGGGCATGATTCCCAAGGAAAAAACAGAGAACTGCTCCAACGCCCCGCCCGAAAATAGGTTAAAGAGACCAAAAATGGTTCCTTGGACTTGCTCGAAATAAGCGGCTAAAGCCTGGCGGTCGATGCCGGGCGTTGGCACATGAACGCCGAGTCGATACACAGCCAGCATCCCGAGGGTGAAAAGAAGCCGGCGGCGCAGCTCTGGAATTCTGGTTGCGTTCTGAAAACCGCTAAGCATAAACCTTGATTAACTCCGCTTTACCACCCGCGGCCTCGATCTTTGCTGCGGCCTGCGCCGAAAAACCGTGGGCCTTTACATTCAAAGCCTTGCTGACGGATCCATCTCCGAGGATCTTGATCCGTCTGTTCTTTCCGCGCACGAGCCCCTTTAGCGCGAGCAACTCGGGCGTCACCTCAGTACCGGACGGAAAGGCTTCTAACTGGCTCAAATTAATGACGGATACCTCAACCCTGAACGGATTGTGAAATCCACGTTTTGGGATTCGCCTTTGCAGGGGCATTTGTCCCCCCTCAAACCCCGGCCGCGTCCCGCCACCCGAGCGCGCTCCCTGCCCCTTGTGTCCGCGGCACGCCGTTTTCCCGTGGCCCGAACCATCTCCACGACCAACCCGTTTGCGATTCTTTGAGGACCCCGCCACCGGTTTCAGATCAGATAAATTCATGTCAGCGAATCTCCGATAGTGTTTTTCCTCGCCGCTCGGCGATTTCCTCCGGGGCGCTTAAGTCCTTCAGCGCCTCGAAGGTGGCTTTCACCATATTGTGCGGATTGTTCGATCCGATACATTTTGTTAACACATTCTGTATGCCGGCGGCTTCGACGACCGCGCGCACCCCGCCTCCCGCGATCACTCCCGTGCCGTCCGAAGCAGGCTTTAAAATGACATAGCCCGCGCCGAATCGACCGCTTACGTCGAAAGGAATCGTTCCAGCCATCACTGGAACTCGAATCAGGTTTTTCTTTGCCTGCTCCAGCCCCTTGCGTATGGCTTCGGGCACTTCATTCGCTTTCCCCATGCCGCACCCAACGACGGCATGGCCATCCCCCACCACCACCAGCGCGCTAAAACTGAAGCGGCGACCACCTTTTACAACCTTGGCTACCCGGCTAATGTGAACAACCTTTTCTTTCAGTTCCAATCCCTGGGGATCAATGCGTTCCAAAGGCACCTCACCTGCAATGCTGCACTAAAACTCCAAACCGCCTTCTCGAGCTCCATCGGCCAGCGCTTTCACGCGCCCGTGGTATAGAAACCCGTTCCGATCAAACACGACACTTTTGATGTTTTTATCTTGGCAAATCTGGGCCAGCGCCAAACCCACTTGTTTCGCCGCTTCGACCCCTGCGCCGTTCTTGATTTTATCGGCTAACATCTTGGATAGGGTTGACACGGATACCAGCGTCGCCCCCCGCTCGTCCGATATCAACTGGGCGTAGACATGTTTATTGCTGCGAAACACACAGACACGAGGGCGTGCATCCGTTCCCAGCAACTTTTTTCGGACGCGCTTTTGCCGCCGTATCCGTGCAACATTTCTTGGGTCGCGTGACATCTCTTAACCTCTAATCATCCGCCAGCGGAACCGACGGCTTTACCCGCCTTGCGCCGTATGAACTCTTCGCGATACTTGATTCCCTTTCCCTTGTAAGGTTCCGGTGGCCGCAGAGCTCTGATTTTGGCCGCAGTCTCGCCCAACAGCTGCCGGTCCGCGCTTGTCAGGGTAATCACAACCTGTCGTTCCACCGCGGCAGAAACCCCCCGCGGGAGCTGGAATACGACGGGATGGGAGTACCCCAGCGTCATGTGGAGCTCTTGCTGTTTGACTTCCGCGCGATAACCCACACCGTTGATGTCAAGCACACGGGTGAACCCTTTGCTCACCCCCTCTGCCATATTGGCGAGGAGCTTCCGCGTTAGGCCATGAACCGCCTTAATCTTTCGTTCCTCCACGTCTCGTTCGACGCGAACGATCTTGCCTTCAACTTTAACCCTAACGCCAGGCGGAATGGCCGTTTCCAGCTTCCCCTTAGGCCCCTCGAAGCGAACCGCCTTGCCGTCGAGCGCGACCTTCACTCCTTCTGGAATGTTTATAGGGAGTTTTCCAATTCGCGACACCACGCACCTCGTCCAATGCTACCAGACCGAACAGAGGATCTCGCCGCCGACGTTCGCTCTTTGCGCCTCCCGGTCCACGAGAATACCCTTCGGGGTGGAAATAATATTGATACCCAGGCCTTTGCGGATTGGGGTAACTTCTTTGGCACCGACATAGACTTTTCGACTTGGGCTGCTTACACGTTTCAACCCTGAGATAATCGGGCGATGGTCCTTATCGAACTTAAGCTCGATAACGAGGACCTCTCCTGCCCCTTCCGCAGCTCGGGTTTTCCTGTAGTCTTTGATATAGCCTTCGTCCACGAGGACCTTGGCGATATTTTCCTTTAGTTTAGACCAAGGAACCGACACCTTCTGGTGCCGCACCCTCGAAGCATTCCTTATACGAGTTAGCATGTCTGCGATCGGGTCCGTCATTCCCATAGTACTCTCCGCACCTTACCAACTGGCCTTGATGAGTCCCGGAATATGGCCTTTGCGTGCATGATCGCGCAAACAAAGCCGACACATCCGAAAACGACGGTAGAAGGCCCGCGCACGCCCGCACAGAGGACACCGGTTGTACTCGCGCACTTTGAATTTGTTCGGCCTCTCCGCCTTAATTCGAAGACATTTCTTGGCCACTGGAATTCTCCCTCACTGAGCAATCAACTCGCGAACGGCATGCCCAGCAATCTCAATAAAGCCGTCGCCTCTCGGTTCGTTTTCGCCGACGTCGTAATAGAGACGGTCATACCCCGGGGTTTATCCACCTTGTCGGCGTGAATCTCGGGGAAGATAATCTGCTCCCGCAGGCCCAATGAGTAATTACCCCGACCGTCAAAGGAATGGCTCGACACACCCCTAAAGTCTCGCACTCGAGGAAGCGCCACATGAATCAGCCGGTCGAGGAATTCGTACATCCGATCACGCCGCAGGGTGACCATGCAGCCAATCGGCATGCCCTCCCGCAATTTGAAGTTGGCGATCGCCTTCTTGGCGCGCGTGATTACCGGCTTTTGCCCCGTAATGGCGGCAATCTCGGCAACCGCGGAATCGAGGGCCTTGATATTTTGCGTTGCCTCCCCGAGTCCAACGTTGACGGTAATTTTTTCCAGCCGGGGCACCTCCATGGAGTTCTGGTAACCAAACTCGGCTTTCATCGCCGGCACCACTTCGTCGTAATATTTGTTTTTGAGTCGCGCCATCGTCAACACCATCAATCTATGGCCTCGCCGCATCGTCGGCAAATGCGTATTCTCTGGCCGTCGCCAAGAATTTTGCGGCCAACTCGCACCGGCGCGTTACACTTATCGCACATGATCATGACATTGGACGCCGGGATGTGAGCTTCTTTTTCCACAATTCCGCCCGGCTGCTGTGGCCCTCGGGGTTTACTGTGGCGTTTGACCAGATTGAGCCTCTCGATGATCACAGCGTCTTTCTTGTTGATCACACGGAGCACCTTTCCTGTTTTTCCTCGCTCCTTACCCGCAATCACCATCACGCTGTCATTCTTTCGAATTTGCACGAATGCTTTCTCCTCGCCGAAAGTTACAAAACTTCGGGCGCTAGCGAAATGATTTTCATGAATTTCTTCGCTCTGAGCTCGCGGGCTACGGGACCAAAAATTCGCGTTCCGATGGGTTCCTTTTGATTGTCGATCAGCACGGCCGAATTATTGTCGAAGCGAATATAAGTCCCGTCCGAGCGCCCGATTTCCTTTGCCGTCCGCACCACCACCGCCTTCGTGACTTCCCCTTTCTTCACCTTGGCATTGGGGATGGCTTCCTTAACAGAAACTACGATAATGTCTCCGATCGAGGCGTATTTTCGCTTGCTGCCGCCCAGAACCTTGATGCACTGGACCTTTCGCGCTCCCGAATTGTCCGCCACGTCCAACACCGTTCTCATCTGGATCATTGATCACCCTCGAACTGCCCGTCTGGAAGCACTGCTTATGCATCGGCTCCTTCGGTTTGCTCCGCTATCGCCGCTTGGGACCGCTCCAGGATTCTGCTTACCCGCCAGCGTTTGTCGCGACTCAGCGGGCGAGACTCCACGATCGTCACCCGGTCACCCACATGGCACTGATTGGCCTCGTCGTGAGCTTTCACTTTAGTTCGACGCCTGAGGTATTTCTTGTACTTCGGATGCATGACTGTGCGTTCCAGGGACACAACAACCGTCTTCTGCATCCGATCGCTGACCACTACCCCGCTGCGCTCTTTTCTTAGCCCCCTCGTGCTCATACGCCGCCTTTCTCAACCTGGAGCGCTTTTTCCCTCAGGATGGTCTCCACCCGCGCTAGATCACGCTTTGTTTGACGGAGCCTCATCGGATTTTCCAAGCGACTCGTCGCCTTCTTGAGTTTCAAATGGCCAATTTCCTCTCGCAGCTCCGTGCGCTTGCGAGCGAGGTCCTCAACGTTCATATCGCGGAGTTCTTTAGCTTCCATGACCGAGACCCCTTCTTTCTACAACCATAGTGGGGATAGACAGCTTGTGGGAGGCCAGACGGAATGCTTCGCGCGCCAAATTGCCTTCAACGCCCTCCATCTCAAAAAGAATTCTCCCGGGCTGGATCACTGCCACCCAGAGTTCCGGAGACCCTTTTCCTTTCCCCATGCGGGTTTCAGCCGGTTTCTTGGTCAAAGGCTTATCCGGAAAGATCCTTATCCAAACCTTGCCGCCTCGCTTGAGATAACGAGTGAGAGCAACCCGAGCCGCTTCGATCTCCCGCGCGCTCATCCATCCACGCGCCACG
>JBFJTQ010000049.1:0-8658 GCA_041625275.1 Binatia bacterium
GGGATCAAGAGCAAAAACATTTCACCAAGCGAAGAGAAGAGGAGCTTGCCCGGTTCAAGCAACGAAGAGCCAAAGACGCACAAGACTTCGAAGCTCACCAAGAGCGCGAGCTTGAAAGGATCCGTCAACAACTGGACGCTATCGGCGAAAATTATGACGCTCCTGGCAAACCGGCGCGGAAAGGAACGCGGCTTGGCTGGGGGTGATTCCTTAGTAAGTGTGAACTCCTGGCTGCACCAAGTTGCCCTGATCGCTTACCTCGGCGCGATCATGGGTCTGTGGATCCTGCTATTGCCTTCGGTGTCGGTCATCGACAAGTTAGAAGACAAGGTTCACTTTCTTGCCCGAGGACTCAAGCTGTACAATCCGCTACAAGTGGGAGCCCTTGGGATTTTATTATTCACCGGCGCATTCCAGCTGACGGAGTTTAAGGCCGCCTACAGGGAGATGTTCGTCAAGCTATTCGGCTACCAACTGGGGCTTAAACTACTATTCGCTTTTTTCCTTGTAATTTTAAGTGTTTACCAGGCTATGGGAATTGGCTTCCGCTTCGTCAAACGGTACGAAAGCGGCGAAGTAGTCACGCAGCAAGAACTCAAGCTCATCTCCCGACGGCTACTCGGGGCGCACTGGTGCATCTTGGTTCTTGTGGTGATCACCACATGGCTCGGATTAAGGCTTCGCTGATCCTCACATCTTCATCCAAAATTTACTCAAGTCTTAAGAAGACTCTGTCGCTAACAAGCGCCTCGTCTGCGCCCGTGCGAATCCTGCCGTTAGTACTTTACTGAGAGCTATTCAAAGAGTAGAGGATACCGGATGACAATCTTGGCGAATTGACTGTCCGTCCCGTTCGCGGAACGCATCGCGACCGGGACCTTGAAACGGCACAAACAAATAAGGGGCGGGGTTGTGAAAAACCGCGCCCCTCATCTCCAACGCGCTAGCTTTGTTAGCGCGGGGTAATCTCACTTGCCCTTAGTTGATCATCTTTTTCCGTATACTTAATGGTCACCGGCCCCTTCCTTGGCATTCTCAATTCCCTTCGTTTTGCTGCCGATCCGGAGAGTATTCTCCCCTTCTTTCGTTTTGACCTTGATCTCTTTCTCGTCTTTGCTGATCACGGTGGCTTCCAATTCCATATCCTCAGCCACCACATAGGCTGGCGTCAAAGCCAGAGCCAACAAAACGGCGGCGATTTTCCTTGAATAAAAACGCATCGATTCTCCAAAATACTCTTATCGACTGCTCAGTCGCTCCACCGGCTGTTGGAGGGCGGTCGTCTCAGCGGTTGGTGCCGCTGCGGTTACGTTTGAGCTGATCCCGTCCCGGTAAACCAGGATTTCTACCCGCCGGTTCTTCGCCCGACCTTGCCGCGTGTTGTTCTCGATCATCGGAGCGCTTTCTCCATAGGAAACCGCGATCACCCGAAGCGGGTCCATCTTCTTTTGCGTGATTAGATATCGACTCACGGCATCCGCTCTTTTCTTGCCCAGCTCATAGTTATAGTCTTCCGAGCCGACGTTGTCCGTGTGACCGGCAATTAGAAAAAGAGTGTTTTCCAAACCCGACGGGTCGCCCTTGAGATCGCTTAAGAAACCATCAATCTCTTTTTGCGCCTGACTTGGCAGGTTTGCCGAATTAAAAGTGAAATTCGCTCCCTCTTTCATATCGATCACGAAGCGTCGCTCCAGTCTCAAGCTGGCAAGACCGCTTAGTGCCTTCTCAGTTTTCGCATCGAGCTGGCCCAGCCTTCCTTCAAATTGGCCGAGCTTTCCTTCAACCCCACTGATACGACCATCGAGGCCACCGATGCGACCATCGAGGCCACCGATGCGCCCATCCGTCTGATCCAAACGGGTCTCGGTCTGCGCAACTCGACCCGCCAGCGGATCCACTTGCTCCCGCACCCAGTCACGGGTTGCTACGCAGCTCTGCGCCATCAAGATGGCAATTAAGCCACTGGCAATTGTCAAATTCCTGGCCCCGAATAGGGCATTCCGTTTCATTCGAATTTCCTCCTTTTTTTTGACACGACAATTTAGCAATCTTCATCCTTCACTCCAAAACTACTCGCACGGCAAACAAACAGTGAACTGTGAACCCTCCCCGGGTCGGCTGCGCACATGAAGGTGGCCTTTCAGAAACTCCGACAGCGCTTTGACAACGCTCAATCCTATGCCGACCCCTTGACGTGCCGGGTTAAGAGCTGAATCGACCTGATCGGTGGGTTCAAAAATCTTCCTTAAAAGGCTGTCTTCTATGCCGATACCCGTGTCGCTTACGCTGATTTCAAGCAAGCCGGCCTTGACTTCCACGTTCAACTGCACACGGCCCCTCGCGGTGAATTTGACGGCGTTATCGACTAGGTTCCGAACAATCTGCTTAAATTTGAGCGCGTCAGTGATTATTTGTGCAGGCAGGTGGCTCCCGTATTGGACCTCCAACTCGATGTCTTTCTCTTTGGCCTGCTCTCGAAACGGCAGCAAGACTTCTTCCAAAACCGAGGCGAGCTCCATCGCTCCTTCTGCAACCGCCGCTTTTCCTTCATGGGCGACTGCGCCATCTATTAGGCCATTGAGCAGATTAAGAACATCTGCCGCGCCGTCCTCGAGGCCCTGGAAGTGCCTTTGATGTTCATCGGACAACAAGGCGGACAGTCTCTTTCGCAGCAGTCTAGAATATTCCAGGACGAGGTTGAGCGGATTATTGATCTCATGCGAAATCGTTGACAGGAGTCTGTGATAACTCTTTTTGGAACTTATATCCCTCACTGCCCAACTCAACTCGCCCGCAAGGGATTGCAGCAGCACTAGCTCCGAGGGAGAAAAAATCCGTGACGTTGAATGGCCGAGCATCAGAAACCCCAACGGTTGAGCCATAATCGGCGTCAGGGGTACGAAAACCGCGCTCCGAAAACCAAAAGTCCCATAGGGGTGCCTCCGCGTGACTGGTATGCGAGAGGCCGCGATTAAATCGAGACATCGTAGAGCGAAGTTGGCAGGGAGCTGGGCGAGCGAGGCTTCAGGCAGACCAACCTCCACGGGCTTATCGCTGCCAAATAGGATCGTGCCACAACAGAAATCAACGTTAAACAACCTTCGGACTCGGGCCAAGAATAGCGTTAGCAGGGCTTCCTCGTCTGTTGTTTCCTGACTCCAAAGGAACGACCGAATTAAGTGAGCTCCGTCCCATAGGCCCCCAAACTCGCTGGCCGTGCTCTGGTCTGGGATTCGCCTTGCTATCGCCGGAGTCTGTTTAACGGCCAAGGTTCCTTTTCTCAAAGGTTTCCTCTTTCCCTACGCGCAAGATCTAGGGAACTCTTAACAAAACTCATGCCATATGGTGGGCGTACCCCACCGTTGGAAATAGCCTTGGTGAACGGCAGCGCTTAGCTGACCGATTTTCGCTCCACGAAGGGGAATCCCTACATGATTGTGTAGGTTTTCGGCTCCAACTATGAATGTTACCGGAGACAAGAACCGCCGCATATCTCGCCTTCCCGGCGCCATAGGGCGTTCAGCGTTTCACCTCATTTTCTTTGGCTCGAGGTGAGTCTTCTCAGGTCGCCGGTGCCCCCCGCATCGTTTGCGCCCTGCTTCCGCGCAAGTCGTCGAACGGCGGCCGGTTGGCCACCTGTTAAGCGCACCCTAGCCCTGACTCCAACTGCATCTTCAACCATTGCACCGACGTGGCCTGCATGAAACTTCCCCGTCTCCAACCTCTCAAAGTGGCGCCGTTCGGCCTTCGTTTGGATGAACCAGAGCAAACGCGGCGGCGGCAGAAACCCTTCTCAAGCCCTAAATGAAAGTCCAGAAACAGGAAAAGCCCTAAATTTGACAGGGCCTTAGACAAAAATGCGGGGGTCAACTGTACGGCCATTGACGGGAGGGTGCTCCATTTACATCGTATCGCACCCTGGGCTTAAGAAACTGTCTGTCGAGGATAATTGGGAGCACCCCATCGCTCGAAGGCTTTTGGACGTGACGGAGAGGGACCCACCTCGCCTTCATCGACGAAATTACACCTGCGGCCTACTGAGCCGGAGGCCAAGCAACATTGTCCTTAAACACGCGCGCACTATTGGCGACCAGCTTTGACAGCTAAGTTTGGTCAACCATGGGGCGGCAAGCAACATATTACAGTCCTCGTCAAGTGCCGAGAGATCAAATCCCATACTCTATTCTCGGGAATTCAAACAACAGCGCCGCACGCATGGTCGTAACGGAGGAATGTCGTGAAAAGCAGGTGGAAGAGAAGCCAATTGGCGAAAACAAGTCGGTTAGAATGGCGGCGTCATTTTTTTAGCGAAGGGAGCATCCTTGTTGCGTGGCGAGAAACTTTGTGGGTTTTTTCGCCGAAACCACCTATCCCGCTTTGGTTCTCTTAAATTCTTCCGCTCTCAGTTCGTGCTTTTTGAGCAAATCGTAGAAATCCGCTCTGTATTTTCCCGCAAGTTTTGCCGCTTGGCTCACGTTCCCCTCGGTGAGAGACAGTACTTGGACAAGGTAATCTCTCTCAAAGGCGTCACGGGCCTCCTTGAGCGGTAAAAATCCCTCAGGCATCGAGTTATCCTTCTGAGAAGCGAAAATTCTTCCGCGGTCCAACGAGGTTGTTCTGGTCTGGAGAATATAATCTTCCGTAATCACGTCCTTTTGCGTCATTGCGACTGCATACTCCAAAGTATTCTCCAACTCGCGCACATTCCCCGGCCAGTCGTGGAGCATGACCTTCCGCAACGCCTCTGAGGTTAATCCCTTCACTTCTTTCTTCATCTGGTCGCTGAATTTCTTGAGGAAATGATCTACCAATGGAACTATATCCTCTTTCCGCTCCCGCAGCGGCGGCAGTTGTATCGGAATGACGTGAATCCTATAGAAAAGGTCGTCGCGAAACTGCCCCTTCTTGACTTGTTCTTCCAGATCCTTGTTCGTAGCCACAATCACTCTGACATCCACCTCGGTCGGAAGCTCGCTACCCACGGGATAGAATTGCCGTTCCTGCAGAACACGAAGCAACTTGGACTGCGTCGATAGTGGCATATCACCGATCTCATCAAGGAAAAGGGTGCCGCCGTGTGCTTGCGTAAATAATCCTTTAGTGGTCTTGACCGCACCGGTGAAAGCACCTTTTTCATGTCCAAAGAGCTCACTCTCCAGGAGCGTTTCGGGCAAGGCAGCGCAGTTAAGGGCAACAAAAAGCTTGTCTTGGCGGTCACTCGCTAGATGAATGGCTTTGGCGATCAGCTCCTTTCCTGTACCGCTTTCGCCTTGGAGATGAACCGTGGAATCGAGTTTGGCGATCCGGGTAACCACATCAAGCACATCTCGCATTTTGGCACTGCGAGCTATGATATTCGCAAAATCATACTTATCGGCTAGAAGCCCTTTGAGCCGCTTGATTTCCGTATTCAACCTGCGGTGCTCCAACGCGCGTTCGATTTGCAGCAAGAGATCCCGTGGCTCAAACGGTTTAGTCAGATAGCTGTAGGCTCCCTTGCGCATAGCCTCGACAGCGCTCTCGATAGTCCCGTGGGCCGTCAAAATGATTGAGGGAACCTCCGGAATGATGGAGCGAGCCTCTTCCATGAGCGAGATCCCGTCACGATTGCCCAACATGAGATCGAATAGACACAGGTCTAAGGGCTTTGTTTTAATTGAATCGATGGCGTCTTCTTCATTCAGGGCTTTTGTCACGTCGTAGCCCGCTGCCTCCAGTCTCATGGTAACGAGCTCGACGAGATTGCTGTCGTCATCAACGACAAGTATTCTGCCGACTGCCACTTTATCCTCTAACGCGGGCGGTCCCGCCTCCGTTCTTCAATTTCAAGGTCAACCTGCTTGAGTTTTTCCACGCCGTCAAGTACGCCGACCCAGATTTTTGCCTGCTCCGCCCAGGGGCTTTCTGGATGGCTTTTCACCACCCTGCTGAAGAAACTTATCGCCTGACGATTATCCTTTTTTGGGTTCTTTGGGTGCGCAAAAATAAGCCCCATATTAAAAATCGCCGCGTCCGCCGGCGACTCATCCTTGGTCAGCGACAACACTTTCTGGTTGACTCGCAGTGATCCATCGTAATCGCCCTTGGACATCAAATCCTGGGCTAGCGAGAGGTACTCGTTGGCTTCGCGCCGCGCCCTGACCTCGGGAGGATCCACGATAACCTTGGGCGCAGGTGCCGGCTTCGGCTCGGGTAGAAGGACGGGCGCCGGCGGCATTTTCGCCCTCGGGACGTCCTTGACAACCGCACATCCGCCGATCATCATCAGCAGGGCAAAACAAACGTAAAAATGCTCCCGCGTTCTGGATGGTTTTCC
The DNA here is from genome assembly GCA_041625275.1 of Binatia bacterium. GTDB lineage: Bacteria > Desulfobacterota > Binatia > UBA9968 > UBA9968 > JBFJNS01. The sequence goes on from JBFJTQ010000049.1 coordinate 6,317, forward strand.
GCCCATATATCACCGCCATGCGATGTAATGACATGTTTCGCAATCGCCAGGCCAAGCCCGGTACCGTTTGACGAGTAGGCTCCCCTGCCATGCCCCTGCTTGAACTTGTCAAAAATCGCATTGAGATTCTCTACAGCAATTCCGGGGCCAGTGTCTCGAATCGATACTTCTACCATATCTTGGCGCCGTCTTGCGGCAACTTTAACCTGGCCGCTGGCCGGAGTAAATTTTACTGCGTTGCCGATCAAGTTACGTAACGCCTGAAGCATCCTCTCATTGTCCAGATTAACCGCTGGAAGCGACTCTGCAATGTCGGTCTCCAAGTGAATTCCCTTGGCCTCCACCAGCGGCGTCATTTCATCAACCGACTTTCGAATCAAGGGGACCAGGCTTGCTTTGTTGAAGCTATAAGGCATCATACCAGCCTCCATCTTGGAGAGATCCAAGAGAGCGCTGACCAAACCGATGAGCCGGTTGCTTTCTTCGGCGAGAATACTCAGAAGCTTGCGCTGTTTTTCCGTAGTCGCACCCCCGACACCGTCCAGCAGTAACCCCGTGCCCTCCTTGATCGAAGTCAGAGGCGTGCGTAGCTCATGCGACATCGAGGCAAAAAAGTCAGACTTCATTTTGTCGAGGGCATTCAGTTTTTGGCACATCAGATTGAAGGCAACGGCCAGCTCTGAAATCTCGGGCGGAGCCGCTATGCGCAGATCCCCTTCAAATCTTCCCTGCGCGATCTCTCGCGTCTTCCGCTTGAGAAGGGCAATGGGACGCGTAACGCTACGCGTAATCATGAACGAGATCATGAGAATAAAAACGAGGGCCGCGATGGTCATCGTCGCCGCAACCTGACGGGCACGCGCCCCGGCTGCACCCAGATTTCTGACTTTTTCGAACGTATCCAGGTGCCGTTCCGCCTGCAGTTGCTCCAAAGCCAGCAGAATGGCGTCGGATACCTTGTCTTTTTCATTCTTGTACCAGCCATGTGGGTAATCCCGCTGCGTTTTGAGGTGAATGAGCTCCTTGGTCAACAGATCCTCGTAGTGCTCGTGATCGGTCTTAATACGGTTCAAAATAGCGGCCGATTTGGCATCGGCCACCGCCACGGCCTGACTCAGATATTTTTTGAATTCGCTGTTAAACTTCAGATACTCCCGGTAAAGCGCTTGGTCTTTGGTGATAACGAATTTCCGCTCGTAACGAATCCCTGACAAGAGACTGTCGGCTAGCTTCTTCTCGTAATCCAGCACGCGGCTGTCCTTTTGCAAGATCGAGCGGGTGATCACATCGAAGCGGCCCAACTCTTGAATCGCGTACACGCTGATGGCAACGAGCAGGGCAAAGACGGCGAGGTACCCTGTGACGAGTCGTGAAAAAAGACTGAACCGCATGCGGAGACACTCCCGAGTTCGGAACCGACTGTTACCCGCCCGTAGGCTTCGGAGCCCGGCCTTCCAAGTCGTCCTGCCGATCCACATCCGCCGACAAAAGTTTTTGACCAAACTGGTCGAGTCTCTTTTCCGCCCCTTGAAAGCTCGCCTGGGCGTGTCCCAGGTGCCTGCCCAAAAGGCCAAAGTCCTCGCGCAGCTTCGAAAAATCGCCGTGCAGCCGGCTCAAGTATTGAATGATTTCCCGCGCGCCCTGCTCAATGCGCATTCCTCTAAGTCCCAACACAATGGCTTGCAGATAGGCGTAAAAACTATTTGGGGAGACAGGGATCACCCGCTTGCCAAGCGCGTACTCGCTTAGATTTTTTTCGCCCAGCGCTTCGTCTTTTATAATGATTTCATAATAGACGTTTTCTGCCGGGATGTACATAAATGCAAAATCGTAGGTTCCTTCGTCAGGCACAATGTATTTTCCGGCGATCGCGTCAATATGTTTCTTCACATCTGCAGCAAAAAGTCTCTTCGCTCGAATTCTTTCGTCGTCCGTGCTAGCAGCCAAGACGCGTTTGAAGTTCTCCAGCGGAAATTTTGCGTCAATGGGCACCAACGCATCGCCAAGGCGAATCACAGCGTCGACTTTCTCTCCCGTCTTGAAGCTGTACTGCGTGAAGAAATGCTCCGGCGGAAGAACCTGAGCCAATAAATCCTCAAGGAAAAACTCTCCCAAACCGCCGCGCAGCTTTGGAGCCCGAAGAATTTCCTGCAGAGACGCAATATCCTTCCCCACCTCGTAGATTTTTCGATTTGCTTCCTCTAGACCGCCAAGACTCTTCTGTACGTGACCCACAACGCGCGCAGCGTTATCGAGTCGCTCCCCTAAACTCTGCTGCGCCTGTTGGAGCAGGGTTCCATTCTCCTTCAGTCGCTCGTTCACATGACCCAGAATCTGCCCCA
>JBFJTQ010000050.1:0-8566 GCA_041625275.1 Binatia bacterium
CATCGTTCTCGTCCTCGTGCATATGGCTCACGAAAGAGCGATCGATCTTGATACCCGCCACCGGCAACTTTTTAAGATGACCGAGGGAGGAATAGCCGGTGCCGAAGTCATCGATGTAGACTTGAATCCACTTGGCGCTGAGTCCGGTTAGATTGGCGACGACATTCTCCGCGTCGGTCATAATCACATTCTCGGTGATCTCGAGTTCCAGCGACCCCGGCGCGAGCCCCTGCTCCGCCAATAAAGAGGAGATATATTCGAGAAGCTGCGGGTCGCGCAAATTGCGCGGCGAAAGGTTGACTGCGACGGGGATGTGCAGGCTCATTTGACGCCAAATGCGGCACTGATCGAGGGCCGATTTGAGCACCCACTGGCTGAGGTCATGAATGAGTCCGGTGCGTTCGGCCACAGGGATTATTTGCTCCGGCGGTATCAAGCCGAATTGGGGGTGATGCCAGCGGACGAGTGCCTCCACTCCTGTTGTTCGGGCGGTTCGCAGGTCGATCTTCGGCTGATACTGCAACGCGAGGTCGTCCCGGCCAATGGCATTGCGAAGGCCGCCAAGGTAAGCATTCTTTTGTTGGCTGTAGGGATCACTAGCCGAGCGGTAAATGGAATGCCCCCTGCCTACTTGTTTGGCGATGTCCAGCGCAATGATTGCCTTCTGGAGTAATTCGTTGGCGTCGTCTCCGTGTTCGGGGCAGAAGGCTAAGCCGATGCTTCCGGTGACGTCGACAGCAACGTTATCGACCCAACAAGGCGACGCAAGCATTCGCATGACCCGGGCACAGATCTCGTTAATATCCTCCTCATTGACCGTAGGGAGGATGGCTCCAAACTCGTCTCCTCCAAGCCGCCCTCTTGCGGAACAGTGAGCCATCATATTATCGAAGCGATCGGCTACTTGCGTCAGCAAAAGATCACCGCTTTGCGGGCCGAGGGTGTGATTGATGTCTCGGAATCTGTCGAGACCGAGGATGAGAAGCGCAAAGGGAGCGGTCCGTTGCCGAGCCATTGCCACTGCGCCTTGTAGCTCTGCGTTGAAGCGGTGGCGATTGGGTAGATGGGTTAACGGGTCGTATCCCCCCAAGTAGCGGAGCATCCCGTCCGTCTGTTTGGAAATTCCTTGTTTCTCGACCGAGCCTAATTGGCTTTTGTATTTTGGGATCAGCTCAGTGAGGCGTGCCTTGGCAAGCCACATCGTTCCGTTGCGAAACGACGTTTCCCCGTTGTTTCTTCCGGGTTCGTCAGTCAAAAAAAGGACCGGCGCCTCGATGCCGCTTGTCTTGACGATTTTCATCGCGGCTTCGCCGGAGAATTGGGGTAGGGCGGCATCGGCGATGATGAGATCCCAGGGTTGATGCGCCAAAGCGAGGCTCATCCCTTCCGGTGTGGCGACTTGCTGGTAGAACGGTTCGAACCCTCCGCGGCGCAGTTCATCGATGAGTCTTGACACCGTCCGGTCAGAGTCAATGGCAATCAAAACACGTATTGGTCGGACCATAGATGGATTGAGTCCTGTGTCCGAATAGGTAGCGCTTTTGGCTTCAGTTCCGTCTGACAAATCGCAATGCCAATGAGTTGAGGCAACTTTATCACATTTTGCTACCTAATCTCATCAAAATTCTTATTGCGAAGATAATTGGAGGGTTGAGAAGGTTAATTGCTTTCGGGGTCTCCGCCGGGCGGGTGATAAGATAAATATTAAAAAGACAAGTCTGGTAATGGCGGGGCTCATGCACCTCATGTGGGCTACCCTGCCTTAGAAGTCGTGTTTTCCTCCTCTTGAACCCATTCTTGAAATCGGCTTTCGAGAATGCGCCACTGCCCACCTACCTTAAAAGCAGGAATCTGGCGATTCTGGATCATTCTATGCAAAGTCCGTTTGGAGATTTTTAGAATGCTGGCCGCCTCGGCAAGGGTCAGTAGCTTTATTGCCGTATCAGCTTTTTTCATATTATTGGTTCTCCCGAACCTCTAATGAGGGAGCAAGGCCTATGCCAGGGAGGAGATGGCGTGTAACAATCTGTTTTTTAAAGACAACCTGCCTTTTGCCTTGCAGCAGCAAAAACTGTTTTGGGTCAAAAATCGACAACATCGAACTGAACCTGACAAAAACTGAAACGAAAAGGCGACAGAGCTAATCCCGGTGTCATGGGGCACGGCAAACGGAATCTAGCGTTTCTGGGTAGGGTGTGTTGCTAGCTGATACTTCTTCGAAAGCATGGTGCGAGGAGGGGGACTTGAACCCCCACGCCGTTTCCGGCACTAGCCCCTCAAACTAGCGCGTCTGCCTGTTCCGCCATCCTCGCAATGGTGTTGAATCTATTGTGTCTTCGACTTTTGCGGTGCTGTTTCCGATGCCGGTGCCTTTTGTGTTCCAGTCGCCGGGGCAGACTGTTCTTGAGCCGTCGGTGCGGGTTGAGATAAGGGACGCGGTTGAACGGCGGGCGTACCGCTGTCAAAGATGCTGGCCGTCGGCTTGTGTCCTGCGAAGTAACCCAGCGTCAATGAAGTCATCATGAATACGATGGCCATGCCTGTTGTCAGTTTTGTTAAAAAGTTTCCCGCGCCACTGCTGCCGAAGATCGTCGAGCTGGAACCTCCCCCGAATACCGCGCCAATTTCGGCTCCCTTTCCTGTTTGCAGGAGCACTACCAGTATTAGCCCGATACTCACAATAACATGTATAATCGTAACGACGATAACCATAATAAGATTAAGTCCTCAATGAACGTAGCAGTGAACAACCGACGCGAAGTTCGCTGCTACCAAACTCGCGCCGCCGACCAAAAAACCGTTTACATCCCCTGCACGGGTCAAATCAGGTGCATTGCCGGGATTGACGCTGCCGCCATAAAGAATACGCACGCGATTCCCGCGAGTGTCGCCGAAAGTGGTCACGAGAAAGCGTCGAATCCGTCTGTGTACCTGGGTTATCTGCTCTGGGCTTGCATTGCGACCGGTGCCAATCGCCCAGACTGGTTCGTAGGCAATCTCAACGTTGCGTATATCATTTTTGCCAATCCCCTTCAATGCAAGTCGGAGTTGGCCGGTAACGACGGCCGCGGTCCGGCCTTTGTTGCGTTCATTGAGAGTCTCGCCCACGCACAAAATCGGGCGGATTTTTTGTTGCAGCACGCTGGCGACCTTTCGCGCGATTACCTGATTGGTCTCATGGAACACATGGCGGCGTTCCGAGTGGCCGATGATGACGTACTTGCAGCCGAGATCGCGGAGCATTAGCGGACTCACTTCCCCGGTAAATGCCCCTCTTTCCTCCCAGTGGCAGTTTTGACCCGCCAATTCGATATGAGATTTGCGTATTGTTCGGTAGACTGTGGCGAGAGCCGTGTAGGGAGGAGCTAAGACGACTTGGACTTGACGTCCGTCGGTTTTCAAGGTTTTTACAACCGCGGCGGCTAGCTCCGAGGATTCCGATAGCTTGCCATTCATTTTCCAGTTACCGACGACTAAGGGTCGCATCAGCTATTTTCCTCCAAAGCCGTAATCCCCGGAAGTTCCCGGCCTTCCAAAAACTCCAAAGTCGCGCCTCCTCCAGTGGACAGATGGGTGATTTTATCCGCAACCCCTGCAGCTGTGACTGCAGCGACGGTATCGCCGCCCGCGATGACGCTCACGAGCGTTTCATGTTTATCGGCTAAACTTTGCGCCACGGCGTTGCTGCCTTGATTGAACGGCTCGACTTCGAAAAGTCCGACTGGCCCGTTCCACAGTACCATTTTTGCTGTGCCGATCTCTGTGATGAATTGCTTGGTCGTATCCGGGCCGATATCCAGACCCACTCGATCAACCGGAATGCTTTGTTTCGTCGTTGTCGGGTTTTTTTTGTCGGAATCACCCGTGAGATGATCCACAGGCAGCATCACCTTGACGCCTTGCGCGGCAGCCTGTGCCATGAGTTCCTTGGCCACCGAGATCTTATCTTCCTCGACGAGCGACTTCCCGACCTCAATTCCGGTGGATTTGAGAAACGTGTAGGCCATGCCGCCACCGATCAGCAGCGTGTCGACTTTGGGCAAAAGGTTTTTGATGACTCCGATCTTGTCCGAGACCTTGGCTCCGCCCAATATCGTCACAAAGGGCCTCTGCGGGTTCGAAGTAAGGCGGGAAAGGTAATCAAGCTCTTTTTGCAACAGAAGCCCGGCGCCTTTGAGCTTAAAAAAAGCTGCCGCGCCGGCGATCGAGGCATGAGCCCGATGGGCCGCGCCAAATGCGTCGTCAACGTACACGTCCGCCAGGGAAGCGAGAGCGCGAGAGAACTCCAGGTCATTCTTTTCTTCTTCCTTATGGAAACGCAGATTCTCCAGCAGCACGCAGCGATTGGCCGGATGCCGCACGATTCGCTCCACTTCTGGACCGATGCAATCGGGGGCCAAGATGACTGGCTGTCCGAGGATCTTTTCAAGGTAGTCACGGACCGGTGCCATGCTGTACTTGGCATCTATTCTACCGCCGGGGCGTCCCAGGTGAGACGCCATGACGACTTGTGCGGCTCGTTCCAATATGAGCCGGATGGTGGGCAGGGCACTTTCGATTCGGTGGGGCTCAGTCACCTGGCCTTGGTCGATGGGTACGTTGAAATCAACGCGCAGAAAGATGGTCTTCCCTCGCATTTCTATCTCGTCAACTCGCCGTATCATGGAGGCTCCCGATCTATGGTTGAGAATTTTCCCTGAAATTCGAACTTCCCAATTGACTAATTACAGGGGTTATAATACTTTTTCTATTATCATTTCTATACCCGTGATGTCTTCCTTCTGGCCTCTGAACTTATTGGCGCAGGATGCCCTATCCACGCCGCAGCAGCATGGTATACTCGACTTAGTTCGGGGATCGGGACCCGTTGTCCAGAGCATCCTGTATCTGCTGATACTGTTCTCGGTTGTCAGTTGGGGGATAATTGCGTACAAGTTTCGCCAAATCCGCCGCGCAAAACGCGAATCGGAGAAATTTATCGAAATCTTTTGGGAACGACGCAACCTCTCTTCGATTCACGACGCCAGCCGTGATCTCAAAGCAAGCCCCGTCGCTCAAGTGTTTCGCTCCGGCTACGAAGAACTGGTTCGAGTGTCCCGAACGAAAAAAGAGTCGTCTATGGGAGAGGGGCTGACAACGGAGCTTGGGGGAGTCGAGAACGTTTTCCGGGCCATGAAACGGGCCACGAGCGTTGAGATTACCAAGCTCGAAAAGTACCTCACATTTCTGGCGACCACCGCCAGCGCCGCCCCGTTTATCGGACTTTTCGGTACCGTGTGGGGTATTATGAATGCGTTTAGAGGTTTGAGCGTGACGCATTCTTCTAGCATTCAAGCCGTAGCGCCGGGTATCGCTGAGGCTCTGATTGCGACGGCCGTCGGCTTGGCAGCGGCCATCCCGGCTTTGATGGCCTACAATCATTACGTACAACAAATCAAAGTGGTGGCCGTGGAGATGGACAACTTCTCACAAGAGTTTTTGAACATAGCCGAACGTCACTTTTTCAAATAACGTAAGAAGAGGTTATCATGGCGATGGATGCCGGCTCCCAACGTAACGGGACGACGATTTCGCAGATCAATGTGACACCATTGGTGGATGTCATGTTGGTGCTCTTGGTTATTTTCATGGTCACGGCCCCTATTATTCAGCAGGGGGTTCAGGTCAATCTCCCGCAGGCAAGAGCTGCCGCAATCCCCGGAACCGAGCAGTTTTTGGTGGTGGCCATTAACAAATCGGGTAAAATCTATCTCAATGATAATGAGATGACTTTGGCTGAATTGGGGGAAAAGCTGCGTGCCATTCGCAGTCTGCAAGCCGATAAGCAGGTTTATCTCCGCGCCGATCAGGACGTGCGCTACGGCGTTGTCATGAAAACGATTGCCGAGATCAAGCAAGCCGGAATTGACAGACTGGGAATGGTGACCCGGCCGACACGAGACTAGGTAAAGGGATCGATGTCCGGGAAGGCCTCAAATCCGAGCATCAGTTTGCGTGAGCGCAAGATTGATTCCGACGGAGGGCAGGAGAAGCTCCCGAAGTGGCTCGGTCTATCCTTTTTATTGCACGGGATATTTATCATCGGCCTGTTCCTCATGCCTTACTGGCCCACGCGGACAATTGTGCCCCCGCCGATTTACACTGTTGATTTGGTTGGAGGGGAGCGGATCGGCGGGAGCAATCTGGGTACTGAGCTCTTGGCGACACCTAAGGCAAAGCCGAAACCTCCACCAGCGGTGCTGGAACGGCCATCGCCACCTCCCGAGCCCAAAAAAGAGGCCAAAGTCGAGCCACCACCTCCACCTCCCGAGCCCAAAAAAAAGGAAGTCAAAGTAGAACCACCACCGCCACCTGCCAAACCAAAAAAAGAGGTCAAAGTTGAACCTCCACCTCCTCCCCCTGAGGTCAAGAAACCAGCGAAGAAGGAAGTGGTTGAAAAACCCGCCAACACTCAGAAGGAAAAGGCGGAAGAAAAAACTCCCGCAGCGGAGAAAATTCTCGTAAATAAGGAAGTCACTAAGAAGGAGGTGGCGAAGAAGGAGGCGGCCAGCGCCGTTGCCAAAGACACTGTGGCGGGCGCGGATGCTGATGAAGCGTCATTAGAACAAGTGCGGGAGAGACTTATCCAGTCTGCTGTTGAACGTGTCAGAAATCGAACCGAGACCACGCAAAAAACATCTAATAAGAGTAAGGAAGAGCCGATCAGCGCGGGAACCGGAGAGGGCATTGGAAGTGCTTCGCTGGGCACTGCGGGGCCTGGCGGTGGCGGGGTGGTCAAGGGAATCGAATTCATCGCCTATCAGAATCAGATGCTCAGGACGATCAAAGCGAACTGGGCATGGGTGGGAGCGAACAGCAACCTAAGGGTCGTGGTCCACTTCTTCATCAGGGAAAGCGGCGATATAGTCGGCTTGAAGATCGTGCAGCCCTCGGGAGATCCCTCATACGACGAGTCGGTTCTTCGAGCGGTATCAAAATCAAGCCCCTTGCCTCCACCGCCGGAGAGTTATCGCAAAGAGTTTTCCGAAATAAGGATTACGTTTCGGCCAAGAGATTTGGGAGCTTAAAAAAAGTGCTGTTAAGGGTTTTAGTATTCGCGTTGTTGGTAACTTTCTTCGGCGATGCGGCCATGGCTCAGGTTTCACTCGAAATCATTGGACCTGGCATGCCGAGGTATCCGATCGCAGTTTCACCGCTCAAGAACATGGGAACGGGCGGGGATCCTGGAAGGTTCTCGGAAGGAATGGCAGACGCAATCGTCTATGACTTGGATCTTTCAGGGTGGTTTCGCGTATTGGACCGTAATGCTTACATCGAGAATCCGCAACGGAGCGGCGACACTTTGGGATCCTTCGATTTTAGGGATTGGTCCACCATCGGCGCGGTGGGGTTGGTTAAGGGACGGTTTTCCGTTCACGGGGATGAGATGACGGTGGAGCTTCGATTGTTTGACGTCAGTCAGGCAAAAGAGGTTATCGGAAAACGCTACACGGGTCGCGCCAAGGATTTTCGCCGTATCGCGCACAAGTTTGCCGATGAAATCATCAAACAGTTTACCGGGGTGCCAGGTGTGTTCAATACTAGAATCGCGTACGTTTCTACCAGTGGCGGGCGCTTCAAGGAAATTCACGTGGCACACCTCGACGGCAGCGAAAAATACCAGGTTACCAACAACCGCACAATCAATCTCTCTCCCTCTTGGACCCCTGATGGAAAGGCAATCCTTTACACTTCTTACAAGGATCGCAACCCGAGTCTATATCTATTCGAGCTTTACAGCGGGAAGGATGTGAAATTTTCTGCCCGGACGGGCTTAAATCTCGGGGGAAAGTGGTCGCCGGATGGTCAAACTGTCGCAGTTTCTCTGGAGCGTCTCGGAAATAGCGACATTTATCTCTTGGATCGCAGTGGCAACATCGTGCGCCGACTTACGGATGCCCAGTCCATCGATGTGTCGCCTTCATGGTCACCCGACGGTCGGGAGCTGGTGTTCGTTTCGGATCGGAGCGGTTCGCCGCAACTTTACGTCATGGAAGTCGCCACGGGTAAGACACGGCGGCTGACCTACAGCGGTAGCTACAATACGTCGCCAGGCTGGTCTCCCAAAGGGGACAAGATCGCTTACATCAGCAGGGTCGGCGGTCGCTTTTCCATCTTCACGATCGGAGCAGATGGAGGAGAGCCTAATCGTTTGACCAATAATTCGGCTGACAACGAGGATCCCGCCTGGTCGCCCGACGGTCGATTTATTGTTTTTTCCTCCAACCGGGCGGGCCGCTACCATTTATACATCATGCAAGCGAGTGGCGACAACCAGCGCAGATTGACAGGATCTGGGGGAGATGATACAAAACCTAGCTGGTCCCCTCGTTTAGATTGATTTCTTCTCAATTCATGTCGCAAGTGTGCAAATTCCCGGAAAGGAGCGAGTGATGATGGTTCAGTTTAAAATGGCGTGTTATATGGTCCTGGCTTTTGTGTCTCTCTTGGTAGCCGGCTGCGCTCCTTCGTCCGCGAACAAGGCCGATGTTATGCCGTCTGCTTCTGCGGTGTCCCCTGGATCTCA
>JBFJTQ010000051.1:0-8522 GCA_041625275.1 Binatia bacterium
AGTACATACTCATACGCGAGTCAGTTCCTACAAATCCTCCCCGCTGAGATAGCGGTCCCCGACATTGCAGTCGATACGGATGGTGAGATTTTATTTGAATGGGACCATGGCCCCCGGCAAACCTTCTCAGTTAGCGTTGGTAGGGACGGAACGCTGACATTCGCCGGTTTACACGGCTACAGAAAGATTCATGGTACGGACCATCTTCGCGAGGCTCTCCCGCTGGTTATCGCGCATTGGATACAGCAAGTTTGCGTCCAGCCTACCAACGGAGCTAACGGCTGACGAAGTCACTGCGCGTTACCTTCACCAAGCGGGCCATTTTGTCCCTTCTAGTGGGCGGGTAAAGCCGCGAGCTTTTCACCCGGCGCGCAAAGATCATAAAACGTCTGTTTTTCGCATTTCTGGGCTGAACGAAAAAGAGATCTGGCGTTTCGGAGATGTCTACGTTTCAGCAGTTATAGAACGGGAAATCTTGGCCCGTGCCGACCTCTCGGTGGGCCAGGTAGACAGCGTTGGCTTGCGGGTAGAATCAGATGAGCCGCCCCCCCGTCATGCCAATATTACGGACTGGGCTGCGGAAAAAGATCGCTGGATGTCCCAGGCCCAGGAAATTGCAGCCCTGGCAACTCTCCGCCTCCCCAGCAAATCAGTTTAAGGACGTTGCAGCCGACGCGTACGGCAACGAAAGTCTCAACTGCGCGCCGGAGCGAACATTCCAAGCTTTTTTTCCGCAAGCGCGAAGCCGCCGAAGAGCAGCGCCGCGTACACGAGGGTGCCGGCAAGCCAGTTCTGGAAAAAGGGGATCGCCGCGACGTAGCAGGCGACGAGCCCCTGTAAGGTCATCGGGTAGAGGGAGCCGCTTGCCCACACGCCGAAGTTCGACACGACAAAAAAGAACGTCGCGGCACTCACCGACGCGCCGGCTACGCGCAGCGCAGTTCTTCTTTCCTTGAGCGAGAATCCCATTGCCACGATTACCGCGAAAGCGCCGTAGGTCACCGGCATTTGGCCGTGGAATCCAAGCAGGATATCGCTCAGCAACATCGCTGCGAGCGGGATGACGAAAGCCCAGCGTTTGTCATCGAAGTGGGCGCCGGCGAAAAGGGCGAGCGCCCCGATGGGCGTGAAATTCGCAGGATGGGGCAAAAGCCGCATGGCGGCGGCCGCTAGAATCATCGCAACGAGAATTCCATAGCGCGTTTTCATAGTTGGTCTCCCTTTGGTTGGGTCGATACTTAACAATTTTCGAGTCTTCCTGCAACCAATACTCATGGCCATCAGTACTTGAAGGTAATCCCGCCAAAGCCATTGATCCCAGGTGCGGGCACACGGTTCGGCTCCGCTCCCAAAATACCATAGGTCGAATACTTTCGGTCGGTGAGGTTATTGACGGTCAAGTGCACCGTCCAGTTGCGCCATTGATAGGCCAGCCGGCTGTTGAGAACAAAGTAGCCGGCCAGTTTCTTTGCATCGTTCGGCTCGTCATTATTGAGAACTTGACTGCCGACATAGTTTGCCAACAATGAAACCGTAAGCCTTTCCAATGGATGCCAGTTGACCCCCGCGCTGACATGATGACGCGGGACCAGCGGCAACTCATCCCCTTTCTTCACCTGGCCGGAGAAAAGCAAAACGTCCGTCTCGAAGGTCGCTTTGGTGAGTGAGTAGTTGACAAAGCCGTCGAACATTTTATTCCACCGACCTTTGAGCGCAGCCTCGAGCCCTCGGCGCAGCGTCCGGCTGATATTGTTATTGCGCCCCGCAAAGGTCAGCGGATCGGTGACCGTAAAAAGAATTTCGTCTCGGACCGGCGTGTAAAAAAGTGCGAGATTGCCCTCCAACCAGGGCGCGATTTGCGCCTTCGCTCCAAGTTCGAAATTCTGGCTTTTCATCGGCTTCAAGTCAGGGTTCGAGCCAAAGGGGCCTTGAGCAAAGATTTCGCTCACCGTCGGCGTACGAATTCCTTGTGAATAGCTGAAAGACAAGCTTAAGCCCTTGGTCGGCGTGTAGATGATGCCGACCTTGGGGTTGAGGCGCGCGAAGCGTTTTGCTCCGTTCAAGCTGGGATCGATTTTGTCGCTGAATTCGATTCGGTTCCAATCGTAGCGTAGGCCGGCGTGGAGCACCACGGATTCCGCCACATTGAAGCTGTCGGAAAGGTAAATGCCGACCACATTTTCTTTCGTGGCTTGCTTGGTCAGGAAGGGAAAGCCGAAAAAAGCGCCGCTGTTCTTGATAGTGAACAGGTTGCGATTATACTCGATCCCCCCGGTCAGTGTATTCTTCTTGCCCAGGACCATGCCGTCGTGGGTCAACTGCAGTATGCCGCCGCCGGAGCGGATATCCGTCCTCAGATCCGAATCGCTTTGGACGAGCGGATCGGGGCTGAAATTGACGAAAGTCGCCAGGTCGTTGCCACGGAAGAAACCATTGAGCGCCAAAGACCAATTCGCCGGAAGTTTCTGGCGCAGGTTCAATGCGACCTGATGTAAGTCGGCGTCGTAATAATCCCCGGGCGTAAAGTTGTCGTCGCGATCGGTGCGCAGACGGCTAGCGGGAAGGGCCCCTGCTTGTTTGAGATGGTCTTGAACGTGGGTATACGACAGCACGATGTCCGTGCTATTGCCTGAGCGATAACCGAGCTTACCGAGTATTTTTGTCAGCCGTCCGCCTGAGTCCTCGCGAAATCCCTGGGTCAGTTCACGAGACACACCGAAATAATAGTCGAAGTTCTTGAGGGAAGGGATGGGTCCGTCGGCAGCCAAGGAATACTTCTGGCGGCCAAAAGTGCCGCCGCCGATATCAAAGCGAACATGCGTTTTGTTTTTTCGCCCACGCTTGGTCGTGATGTTAATTACCCCGCCGAGGGCGTTGCGCCCGAAGACGGTGGCCGTCCCCGGCATGATCTCGATGCGTTCGATGTCTTCGATCGGAATGAGGTCGAAATTGATCGTGTTGAAGTCCGGTTCATTGACCCGGACCCCATCGACGAAAACGCTAGTCGCCGTTACAGGTTGGCCGTTGAAACCTCTGAGATCGATGGTTTGCTGGAACTCGTTGCCAATAGAGTCGAACAGAATAATTCCCGTCTGATATTGAAGAACTTCCTGCACGGTCTTTGCGCCTTGCGTTTCGATGTCCTCGGCGGTAATCACAATGACTTTGCCAGGGACTCGTGAGGTTGGCTCCTCGACGTCGCGCAAGCGTGTGGACGTGACCACAATCGGTGGAAGCGTATCCTGGGAGTTGGATATGGAAGGGAGACAAAGAAAAAAAAGTAATAAATAAACCAATGCTTTCATGAAAACCTCCTTTTCCCGCGAAAGGGGATGTTGGGGCAGTTCGGATAGGTCTCCTGGCTTAGGCTTCAAAGCCGCGCTCGTTTTTCGTGCTCAACAGCGACTGGCTCCACTGAACACGAGTCACGAACCACGATCTAACCTACTCACCGCGCCTTCCCACCCAAAGCGATTTCCGATTTTAGATTTTCAATTTTGGATTAAGTCCAAAATCCCCAATCCTAAATCCAAAATTCTCCTGAGCAGTGGCTCTACGGCGGTTTTCGTAGCCCTTACAGTTGCGGGGCAGCAGGGGAATTCTCAAAAGGCTAAAGGATGAGGGATGAAGGATAGAAATTTATCCTTTTGCCCTTTGCCTTCATCCTTTTTTGCGAGTCACCCCTTTCCCTCACATCCGTCTGCAGTCTGTGAAATTCGCCTCCTTTTTCTCCTCCATTCAAAATCGTCTCTTAATTCTCCGCTTCGGCCAAGGTGAAGACAATGGGAACTTTGACCCAGCTTTGCACACGGTGATTTCCATAGCGCGCTGGCCGGAAACGCCAACGCTTCACGGTTTCCCGCGCCGAGGTGTCAAGGGCGGGGAAACCGGAGCTTTGGCTCAAGACAATGGTCTGCGGCTTACCCTCGGCGTCGACGAGGATGGAGAGAAGCACTGTACCCTCCCATCCTTCTCTGCGCGCCTGGTCAGGATACTCGGGTTTCGGAGAGTGGGCATAGTGCGCCGTAAAGAACTTTGGTTCCGTGACCGGTCGCTTTCCAATTCCAAGATGAGGAAAATGTCTCTCTGCGATGATCTCTCTTTCCTCTCCGGCTTCCGCTGTTTGAGATGGAGGCGGTTTTTCCGGCGCGGTGGGCAGTGACTGTACAACCCTCAATTCCTGTCTGTCGGAGACAGGTGCGTCAAGTCGATGATCCATGATCTTGTTGTCAGAGGCCGCGATCGCATCTGGCTCAAGAAGTCTGTCGCCACGCGCCGCCATTGCCAGCGGCGGTATCTCGTCAGCTTTGACGCGCTTCGGCCGGGCAGGCTTGAGTTGTTTCATGGCTGACTTTTCGGAGCTATTCTTAGGCCTCTGCAATGGGGTGGGCTTGTGCGCCTCGGGCTTCGTCATTTCTATGGCGAGAGTGACGGGTACGAGATGCTCCCTCGTTTCTTCCACGTAAGAAATCGGGGCCGTAAAAATCAGCGCATGCAAAGCTAGGGAGATGAGAAGAAAAGGAACCTTCATTGATGCCCACGCGTCGTAGGCCTCTTCGCGATTGGGAGGGGGAAAAACGGGACCTTTCTCTCTCCTTCGGAGAGGCCGGTTTGAGAGCTCTAAGTAGGTCTCCTGGCTTGGGCTTCAAAGCCGTGCTCGTGCTCGTTTTTCGTCCTCATCAACAACTGAGTTCAACGAACACGAGTCACAATCACACTCTAACCTAATCGCCGCGCCTTCCCACCCAACAAAGGTCAGAAGGATGAGGGATAAAGGATGAATTGTTTTTCATCCTTTTGCCTTTCTCCTTTATCCTTATTGCAGGCAGTGGCTTGCATTCGCGGCTTTCGTAGCCATCACAGTGGCGGGACCGCGCCGGATTTTCACCGGACTTCCCTTTTCACTTAGAGCCGTTCTGACTGCGACGCACGCTATACCTCATTGATGCGGAAGTCAAGTTTTTCCGCCGGCTTCGGGTGTGCCTGTGTTCACAAGATCAACCAAAACACACAGGGAATCGTTATGACGGAAAGAAAAGTGCTCAGGACGACGATAGATGCCGCCAGTTCGGGGTCCTGCCCGTACTTCTCCGTTAAGATGAAATTGACGACTGCCGCAGGGAGCGAGCCGTACAAGAGGAGAATCTGGCGGTTGATTCCCTGTGCGCCGAGGATCGTTGTGACAACGTAAGCTGCCAGAAGGCCGCCGAAAATGCGCAAGAACGCTCCACCGATGGAGTGGCCCCAGCGCAGAGAGCGCACTTCGTGCAGACGATACCCAAGGCTTACAAGCATGAGCGGAATGGTGGAATAACCAAGCATCAAGAGGGGCTGGAAGATCATCTCCGGGACGGATATCTGGCTCAGGTTGAACGACAAGCCCGCTAACGTCGCAAAGATAAGGGGGAGCCGAAAGATTTCTGTCCAGTTCCCCTTGCCGCTCAGAATGTAGATGCCGAGTGAATATTGAAAGACGGACATGATGACGAACAGCAGACTCGCGCGTTGCAACCCAGGTTGCCCGAAAGCGAAAAGGGAAAGCGGAATCCCCATATTGCCGGCGTTCATGAACAAAACCGGAAGGGCAAAGCCCCGCGATTGAAAGCGCGAGAGACGGAAGTAGGCGACGATGAGAACCCCTTCGCCGATGAGTATGCCGGCCGCGCCGGCGATCATCACCAAAATATCCTCGGCGAATAGAGGTTTTGTGGCCAGGGACGTGAAAACCAACGACGGAGCGGCGAGGTATACGATGATCTCGGTCACCGAGGCCAGGCTGATTTTCTTCCACTGAGCGAAGATGAAACCGATCGCGATGAGGAGGAAGACCGGGATAACCGGCATAACGGGCTTTAACAGGTCCATATGGCAGTCCGATGCCGCGAGGGTTAGACGGACGCAAAGAAAAGAAAACTCATCGCTTCGGTTAGCTCAATCAGTGCGCCACAGTTGTCGCAGGTGATACCTCCGCGGCGCCGAAGTAGATAGCTCCGACCCAACAGGGTAATAAGTGAGACGCACAGGGCGATCCAGAGGGCTACCCGTCCGGCAAAGAAATAGGCGAAGGACAGCGTTGCTACGCTGGTGATCACCAGGTGCCACGCCGTCACGTGCCGCGCGATGACTCTTGCCGTGTCATCGCGCATCGAAGTCGAGCCATAGAGAAACATGACCAGTCCCCAACGGGCTATCAGGGGTGTGAGCAAGAGACTCAAGCCGAGCAGTGCCCCGATCACTTCTACGGACCGCACCTTGAGCAGGACAACGAAGAGAGTCGCCAGCAGTCCGTAAATCCCGACGGGCGACGCTTCTCCCTCGACAATGTCGGTGCGTGCGTCCAGAGCGTCGAATGTCCTCTGCAGCCCCGCCAAATGAACGCCCCCCGTCATGACGATTAAAATGGCCACCATAACAACGCTGAGAATTTCCGAGCCCAGGTAGGGCCCTAACCCGCGGTTTATAATGACCAGGGCTAGGCCCAATCCAAGACCCACGAGCGGAAAATAAGGAACCGCCGCACCGATTTGCCCGGGTTCTAATCGATCTCCTCGGCGATAAGCACTAAAGGTCAGAAATTTGAATGCGACAAAGATATTTTGCATCGCTTCCTTTTCTCTCACCTACATACGGGTGTCAACATGATACGAAAATAAGTCAGATCTCTGGCTGGGCAGAGGACCTTGTAAAACCCTTGCGGAGCCAAGGTTTCGCTAGAAAAATCATAAAGTTAGGCGCGTATTAACGCTTTACTTTTGGTCATTTTTGAAGTACTATTTATAGGATTCATACGGAGCCCTAACTCCCTAACTTTACAAGCAAAAATTCTAACTTGCAGTTGGCGAAACATGGCCGAAGAAAAAACACCACAAATCTCGGACTATAAAGCCGATAACATAAAAGTCTTGGAAGGCCTGGATGCGGTGAAAAAACGCCCCGGGATGTATATTGGGGATACGGCGGAGCGAGGCCTGCATCACCTGGTTTACGAAGTCGTGGACAATTCCATCGACGAGGCACTGGCCGATCATTGCGACAAGATCGACGTAACGATTCACATTGACAACAGCGTTACGGTTGTCGACAACGGTCGCGGTATTCCCGTCGATATTCATCCGACGGAAAAGATTTCCGCCGCAGAAGTTGTGCTCACCAAGCTTCATGCCGGGGGGAAATTTGACAAAGCCTCATACAAAGTCTCGGGCGGTTTGCACGGGGTCGGTGTTTCCGTCGTCAATGCCTTGTCGGAGTTTTTGGAAGTCGAGATCAAGCGTGACGGTAAGGTTTATCAGCAAAACTACAAGCGGGGTGTGCCGCAAGACAGGCTAAAAGAAATCGGCAGATCGAAGGAGCGGGGGACAAGGGTTACCTTCAAGCCGGACCCGCAGGTTTTTGAAACCATCGAGTTAAGCTTCGATGTGCTCTCACAACGTTTGCGCGAGCTAGCGTTTTTGAACCGGGGCGTAACGATCACGATCGAGGACGAGCGCAATCAGAAAAAGCACGAGTTTTTCTACAAGGGCGGGCTTATCTCCTTCGTCGAGCATTTGAATCGCGCCAAGACCGTCATCCATCCCAAAGTGGTCCACTTCGAGGGGCAACGAGAAGGGGTCGACGTCGCCATCGCCATGCAATGGAACGACGGCTACTCGGAGAGCGTTTTTTCGTTCGCGAATAACATCAATACCATCGAAGGCGGTACCCACCTCATCGGTTTCAAATCAGCGCTAACGCGCACGATCAACAGTTATGCGATCGAAAGCGGCTACTTGAAGAAGGACGATGAAAATCTGCAAGGCGAGGATGTTCGCGAGGGTTTAACCGCTGTCATCAGCGTGAAAGTGCCGGAGCCCCAATTTGAAGGTCAGACCAAGACTAAGCTTGGCAACAGTGAGGTCAAGGGCATCGTAGAGGCCCTCATCAACGAAAAGTTTTCAAGCTACTTGCGCGAAAATCCCGGGGACGCGAAAAGGATTGCCGCCAAGGGCGTCGAAGCCGCCCGTGTGCGCGAAGCAACTCGCAAAGCCAAAGAACTGGCGCGTCGTAAAGGTGCGTTGGACTCCGGCTCGTTGCCGGGCAAGCTGGCCGACTGCCAAGAGAGAGATCCCGCATTAAGCGAACTGTACCTTGTCGAGGGAGATTCCGCCGGCGGTTCCGCGAAGCAGGGAAGAGATCGGCGTAACCAGGCAATTCTGCCGCTCAAGGGGAAAATTCTAAACGTCGAGAAGGCGCGTTTTGACAAGATGCTGTCCTCTCAGGAAATCCGCCTGATGATCACGGCCCTGGGGACCGGTGTGAAGGAAGACTATGACCCCGCAAAGCTGCGCTATCATTCTATCATCATCATGACGGATGCAGATGTCGACGGATCCCATATCCGCACGTTGCTTCTCACCTTTTTCTACCGCCAAATGCCCGATCTGGTGGAGAAGGGCCATCTTTTTATCGCTCAACCTCCGTTGTACAAAGTGAAACGCGGCAAGCAGGAGCGCTATCTCAAAGACGAGGTGGCCCTGGAGGACTAC
>JBFJTQ010000052.1:0-8514 GCA_041625275.1 Binatia bacterium
CGCGAGACCATAACCTCCAAACGGTCTTGCGGAATCTCTTGCCCTAGTTCAACGTTCAAGCCGGCCCAGGCGGCGTGCTTGCGCCCGGCTTCCTCGATGCGCACCAGGGCTCGGTTTTCGTCGAACGCCAGCAAGCGCGCGCCAAGGTCGATCGCCGACACTTCCTGAACTTTGCCGTTGTTGCAGATCGCAAACTTGCTCGTCCCGCCGCCGATATCGATGTTCAGCACCACGCCGCCGGTCTTGGCCGAATAAGCCACGGCTCCCGAGCCGTGGGCCGCCATCGTGGCCTCAAGACCATCTCCCGCGCTCACGGCCACGAATTTCCCCGCTTCTTTGGCGAACAATTCGCCGATGGCGCGGGCATTGCGCCGTCTGACGGCTACGCCGGTTAAAATCAGCGCCCCCGTATCGACCTCGTCGCGCTTTATTTGGGCCCTCTGGTATTGCTCGTTGATAAAGGACCCTAGGGCTTCGACGTCGATTCTCGTCTCATCGACGTAGGGAGTCAGAAGGATTTCCGATTCGTTCAGGATTTCGCGACGCGTGACTCGATAGCGTGTTCCCTCGAGCTTCAGCTCGAGGCGCGAAAAAACCAGGTGGGACGTCGACGAGCCGATGTCGACGCCCACGCTGGTAAGTGTGAGTTCTTCCTCTTCGGAGATATGACGGTTGGCGTTTGTAAATGCGGCTTTCGGTACGCTTCTATCCATGAGAGTCCTTGACTCACAACCATATTTTTTGTTTCAAGTTTGTATTTCCTAGTCGGCTGAAAACCACCCGACGCTTAGAATACGGGGAACAAATCTACTCTTGATAAAGGTCGGACTCCATTCGAGACTTGGCGTTTTCCTTTGCCAGAGTCTCCTCGAATTCTTTGCGCAGAAAGGGGTCCTCCTCGTTATACGGAATCGCCGTTCCGCCGTCTTTGATATGGATGGCGCCGTAGTCGATCGCCTTCTCTCCCGGCCTGCCGCGTTCACGCCCGGGTGCGTTTGGACCAAACCAGGCCGTCAAGCGCAAGGGCTCTTTACTGGCGCCGAAATGGGCATGGAACCAGTTACCGCTCATCGGCGCAGCGCTGACCATGCCGACCGGCTCGTAGTCCTGGCGTCGTACTTGATCCGCTTTGCCCCCTTCCCATGGTCTGGTGCCTAAGGTAGCGGGCCAAGTATAGGTGTACCCTTTGCCCTTGAGGCAAATCAGCACCGCCGCCGAACCATGGGCGTGGGCTTTCGAATAACGGCCGGTTTCGTGCTGACCGATCCACAGGTAGAAGTGGTTTCCCGTCATATGCGGCTCGATGCGCCGATATCCCGGGGAACGGCGGTTATCCAAGGGCAATTCGCAGGTAATGATATCCGGGATGATATTGGTTTGCCTCATGGCCAGACCGCGGACGGGGTCGGGCGAGATCTCTTCCTTGTACTTAAAGTAATCGTCCGTGGGGTCGAAGCGATCCTTGAAGTGATAAGGACAGTTGAAGATGAAATCTTCATTGCCAAACTGGTTCATCACATTGGGCGCGGTGGTCCCTGCGAGGAGCAGCGCCGGGCTCGACGTCGCGTTCACGATCCGATGCGAAGCGTTTAACGGAATTGAAAATAAGGAGCCCCTTTGCCACTCGAAGGTTAGTTTCTTGCCGTTCCCGTCCGCCCAGACCTCCGTGGTGCCGCGACCTTCGACGACCAGGTACATCTCTTCGTAGAGATGCTTCTCGACATTGAGTGCGCCTGCCCCGGGTACCTCGACCACATAGCAGCCCCAGAGGCCTTCGGTCCCAAGCAGCTGAATAAAAGTTCCGCTACCGCCCATGCGCTTCCACGGCTTGCGCGGTAGATCCTGCACGCGGCGCACGCCGATATCGCGGTAAATCGGGATTCCCTGAGCTTCCATGTAGGTGTCATAGGGGGTGTTGGGCCGGAGAAATTTCCCGTAACCGGCTTTGGTTTTGTTATCCGTGGGTTCCGTCCATGTCGATGTTGGTGGGTGATCCATAAGACCTCCTGATTTCAATCCCTTTGTGTTTATGAATGCTGGCAAGACGAGTCAATCGCCGAGCTGCAACCGACCTTATTTTCTTATCGTTGAATGATAACGGTGTCAATCACCGCGCGACCGTAGCGGCCCCTGGCGTTTGGAAACGGTGAGTGCCGAACCCCTTAAGATCAGCGCGGCGCGGGTCGATGCTGTCGAGTTAAGCCTCTGAGCAGCCATAGGCTCGAAAGGGAAATCAAACTCATAACAAGAAAAGACGATGCATAACCGTTCCAGGCCACCAGGCGTCCAGCGGCCCAGGCGGACCAGGCTTCGCAGCCGTTAGTGGCCGCCATGAAAGCGCTAAATTGTGTTGCGCCGAGTCTTGGGTGCGTCAAATCCATAAAGAGCGCATAGGATGATGCGGTAAAGAAGCCGATGAACAGATACAGGGTCGTGAACATGACAATAAGCGCTTCGCGCACAGGTTCTGTCGGGCGGAAGGCATCGAGCCCGCTGAGGCCCATGACGACCGTGACAATGCCGATCAATGAAAGGGCTACGCTCGCGACTCGGCCGAATCGGTCGGAGACATAGCCGCCTATCATACCTCCGATCAACGTGGCGATGACGGCAGGCAAGGCGAAAAACAAACCGATTGTTTCTTGGGAAACCTGGCGATCCAGCAGAAAAGGTCCGGCCAAAGCCCCGCTGGCTTCGAAGGCCGCCGCTGAAATGAGCGCGAAGGCGAGAGCCCACCAGGTTTTCGCCTCCTTCAGTGCGGCACCCAGGTGACTGATGAATGGGACCGCAGTAGCTAGAGGAGCGACAGGTTCCTGGATAAAGAACAACAGCGAAAGTGACAGCCAAATGCAGGCCGTCAGACCATAGATAACGCCGGTCCAGCCCACTATGGAAGCGACCAGGAGCGCTGCGCCGCCGAACAGACTGCGGCCCAGAAGCATGCCGGCCTGCATGCAACCGTTAAGGAGGCCCCGTTCTTCGGATTTGGCGACCTGAATGGCAAGGGCGTCGATGGCCACATCCTGTGTCGAAGCGCAAAGGGCGTGAATCAAGAGAATTATCTTCAGCAGAGACAAATCTGCAGCGGGCTGCGCAAAGGCCAACGGCAGCAGGGTCATTCCCATCAGGAACTGGCATCCCATGATCCAGCTGCGAAATCCACGCTGCGGAGAACGAAATGAGTCCACCAAGGGAGCCCAGAGAAACTTGAACGCCCAGGGTAGCACCAGCAAGGCCGTAAACGCGGTGATCTCTTCGACAGCAACGCCTCGTGCGCGCAGCAGCGTCGGCAGCGCCCACCAGATGAATCCAATGGGCGCGCCCTCGCTAAAATACAAGCAGGCGAAGAGCAGGATGCGGCCCCGTTTGCTTTTCAACAGATTCATGGCCTTTGGAGCGGGAAACGGAATCAGCTCGGATTCGGCTTGGCAAAGGTTAGACGGCGGTGGACTTGTCTAACGGTCTCCACATCGCGCTTGCAATATCCGTAGATCTCGGCAAGTTTGCCCGCTCTGTAGTGAGGATAGACCTTTGAACCGTCGAGACTGTCTTTCGGCGATGGAATACCCAGAGCTTTGGCAAGCAAATCCAGGCTGACGTGCTCGCGTCCCCATTTGCTCCACTCGTGCATGGTGTCAAAAATGGGGGCGCTACGGAATCGCGCAAAGGAAATGTCGCGTGAAGGCTTGATCTGGTGAATGATCGAGCGCTGGCAGATGAATCTCAAATCGAAATCCAAAACGTTATGGCCCACAAAGAGATTCGTTGCCGTCGCTAGTTTCCAGAATCCACGGATGATCTCCAATTCATCTCCGTAAAGCACCTGCGCCGGAGCATCCGGCGGTGGCTCAAGGGCGTATGCCAGACAAAGAATTTTGGCCGTCGCCGCGGAGAGACTCAAGCGTTTGATGATTTCGGCTTCGTCGAGTTGCATCTGGGATTCCAGCAGGCCGTGTTCCGCCAGAGACCGATCCGTGGGTACCGTCTCAATATCAAAATAGAGAATTTGCATACACCTCCGTCGGCTATCACACTCGCCGCCGTTTTAAAATAACTCGACTTTGACCGACGCGCCAAGACGCAGAAAGATGCACTTGAAGGCCGCCACCTCTCTGCCCAAACTTTGTTGCGCCGCTCGCAAATAGACGGAGGCTTGCAGCCGGTAGCGCTGCGCTGCCTGCGGCAAGTGCTCGCGCGATATTCTGTCCGTCTTGAAATCGGCCAAATAGAGCAATCCCTGATGCTCGTAAATAACGTCTATGACGCCTTCCATGACCTGGTCGTCCCAGGGCATGAGCAACGGAACCTCGCGGCCGAGAATATGGGATTCGGCCAACTCGGCGTAAGCCTTTGAGGAAACAAATTCGGAGAAAATTTGAACCAGTTCGTCACGCATGCGCTCCCGCTCTGCCCGACGATCAGGCGGGATCCAAAGCTCTAGCAATGGCTGCAACCGGTCAGCGAAGCTTCGCGTGTCGGCGGCGTAGTCCCAATGCTGCAATACACGGTGTGCCGTCTCTCCGACCACGAGCGCCGCTGTGGGGTGAAATGGCTCGCTGGTTAGATTGAATCCCCCGATCCACTCTTCTTCTTGCCGTCGCAACGAAGTCGGCGAGACAAAAAGCGGCATCTTGAGTAGGGAGTCGTAACGTTCGCGCCGCCGCACCCAGGTGTTCGTGTATGCCGTCCAAGCCGGAGTCTTACGGGCTCTTCTAGGCTTCGCTTTTCGTCTTCCAGGGGCGCCCAGGGTTTCCTTGGCGACTCGGATCTCGACCACGCCGTCGCCAAGGGGCACGGATTCGGAGTCTTTGGCGCGGCCGATGCTATCGTTGAGGGGTTTTTCCAACATAGCAAGAAAACTGCCGCTCGACCGTCTGGTGGTCGGCACGCAGGATAGGACGAGTTGCTCACGCGCGCGCGTCATGGCGACGTAAAGCACCCGCTTTTGCTCTTCCTCCGCTTTTAGCCGCGACCTCTCGGCGATATAAAGCCCGGCCAGGTTGCAAACGGATCCTATGCGCACTCCCGTTAGCCCCGTTGACCAGTCGTACGAGACCTCTGCCGCCGCTGTTAATCTGGCGCCGATTTCCATCTGGCACCCAGCGAGGACGACGATGGGGAACTCCAACCCTTTCGCCTTGTGAATGCTCATGATCCTGACGGCGTCGAGATTCTCTTCCGCGAGGACGCTTTCTCCCTCTTCCTTAACATCGAGGACGCGGCGCTCGAGCTGATAGACGACCTCCTTGAGGGTTATCAAACCTTCCGTACCCAACTGTTCCGCCTGCAGCCTCAGCTTTTCTAAATTTGCTACGGCTTGCTCGCCGTGAAAATAGCAGGCCGCCAGCGGTTCGAGCGGCAGGGCGTGGTAAATCCGAGAAATCGCCTCCCCGATCGGCAAAGCCCGCGTCTCGTTGTGAAGCCGGTCAAGGGCTTGGTAAAGATCCTGGAGCGCTGGCGGAAACTGCTTGTTGTCGAGCCTTGCCCATTTTCGATAATCGAGTAAATCTGCTCGATGTAATTCATAGACGGTTTGATCGGTAAGGCCCCCCAGGGGCGAGCGCAAAACCCCTACCAGCGCCAAACGATCGAATGGATTGCCCACGGCCCGGAGCAGATTGACCGTGTCGATGATTTCTTTGACGGCATAAAAATGCCGCTCGCCCTCAACGACGTAGCGAATGCCCCGGCGCCGCAGTGGTTCGAGGTAGTCCTGGATGTCAGTGAGCTTTCTAAACAAAATGGCGATATCTTTTGGCTGAACAACGCTCTCCTCCCCTCGGGCATTGGATATCACGGCTTTCCCAAGAGTCTCCTCTTGAAGCCACCGTGCAAGACTCTCTGCTTCAAGGCGACGCGCCCTCTCCGCGTTCAGCGAGTCCTCGGCCGCTACAATTTTCCTCACCAACACCCTAGGCAGAGGCTTCCGGTTTTGCTCGCTGCCCGCGCTTGCGGTCTTGCGCTGCGCCGAGCGGATTCCGATGTAGGACGGCTGCAGCCCTTCCTTGGGTTGCATCAGCGATTGGAAGACTCCGTTTACGACATCGAGGATGGCAGTATGGCTCCTGAAATTGGTGGTGAGGCGGCATTCGATTCCCTGCTGCGTCTTGATCATTTTTTCGACAACCTCCAGGTAAGCCTCGATATCGGCCCGGCGAAAGGCGTAAATGGATTGCTTGGGATCGCCTACTACGAAAATCTTTCCGGGGGTGAGCTTTACGTCGCGCCACTCTCTTGCCTGTTCACCGACCTGTTCCGCAAGATAAAGAAGAATTTCGTACTGGACAGGGTCTGTGTCCTGAAACTCGTCGATCAAAATCGCCTGAAATTGCCGCTTTAACTCCTCGCGCACGCGTAAATGATCGCGCACGAGCTTGCACGCCCGGATCAGCAGCCCATCAAACGACACAAAGCCCTCGTGAACGAAATACTGGCGAAATCTCTGCGCGAACGGTAGAAGGAGTTCCCACAAAAGAGACGTCACCCCGGGGTCAACCTGACACAGGCCTTTTGCCGTGCGAACGAGCTCCTGGGATGCTGCGATCTCGGCTTCCGTCCAACCTCTGGTATTGCGGCTAATCGACCTGCCCAAAAGGAGCAATGACTTGGCACCCGCGAAATCGTTTTCCAGAGCGTTTATTGATGGGCGGAAGGCGCGAATCACCGTCTGCGCCGCGCGCACGAGTCTTTCGTTGAGCCGCTTTTCGCGATGGCCTGCTGCGAGAGCGGCCGCCCTGGCTTCGAGATCCGCAAGCCAATCCTCAAGGGCTTTGGGTTTTTGCTGATCTCGGGTCACGTCGTTCTGGGCGCGCAGATCGACGGTTTCGGAGCAAATGGACTCCGCCAGTTGTTTTACGTCGTCGAGAGAAAAATGGCGCAGCGCCTCTCTCCACTCGTCGGCGCGGGATCCCTCGAGCATCAATTCCTCATCCAGCCACAAATTCCATTGTTCGTGGAAACAGCGCTCGAATTGCCTGCCGTCGTCTTCGCGAAACTGCGGGTCGACTCCGCTTTCCATAGGATAAAGGCGCAGCAGCATCGCCGCAAAACTATGGATCGTCCCGATCTCGCTTCGTTCGATATTCCGAAGCGCGTCCTGCAAACGGCCATCCAAGTCGCTCTTTGAAAGCTGGTAGCGCTCGATGAGAGCGCGCACCTCCGCCTGAACGTCCGCCTCGTGATGATCCGACGGCGCGCGGTCGAGGCGAACCTCGATGTACGATTGCAGCCGCTCTCGCAACCGGAGCTTCATTTCGTTGGCCGCCTTGTTGGTAAATGTCAGGGCCACTATATCGGTGATCTTCAGTGGCCGAGGATTGCGCACGAGCAGGTGGACGAGCCGGTCCACCAACAGAGTCGTTTTACCGGTTCCTGCTCCCGCGGTAACCACTACATTGGCATGAAACGTGGTGACGGCCAGTTCCCGCTCGGTTGCATCGGCGGGTTGGGTATATTCGGCCGCTGCGGTCATAGTTTTTTGGGATCCTTTTCGCGCAGCTCCCGATGCGGGCGCGTGACGGGATCGTTCTCGGCGCGCCATAGGCTGGGCGGATGGTTCTTGCGGCAGATCTCCGAGACGCCGCAGTGCCGGCAGTAATCTCCCGGCTGGATAAAGAATCGCCCTTTGCGGATGCCGTTGGCAATGAAAGCCACGGTGTCTTTGATTTCTTCGCCGACCCTTCCCGACAGCCCTTCCGCACCGAAGCTTGTTCGGACCAGTGGCCCCTCATCCCATTTGGGCGCAACGAAGTAAAAGTCCGCGGCGATATCCGGATCGACAAGGCGGAGGTCTGCCCGCATTCCAAGCTGTTTACCGAGGAGGGAGTAAAAGACGGGCTGGAGGCGCTCCCCGCGCAGAGCCGCGCAGGTGAGATCTCGGTCTTGTTTCGTGGGGCCCGCTCCGCTCTTGAATTTGTAATCGATCACCCGCAATCGATTCCCGCCGCGGTGGCAGTCGACTCGATCCATACGGCCGCGGATCGTTAGTCCGCTCAATGGTTTGGGCCACGCCGGGGGCAAATGTGCCGCGACGTCGATCTCCAACGCGGCGGGGACGTAACCTGACGTGGACAGTTCTTCGAGATCCTGGGTGACGATCTGGCGCAGCACTTGCGTGAGATCTTCCCGGAGAGTGATCCAGGCGAGAGGATAGCCCACGGGATTCGTTGCTTCATAATCGGCACAGGCTCGCTCTACGGCACCGGCCAAAATAGTCTCCAGATCAAGGGCAGGCCTCGGTTCGGCAAAATAGCCCCTATTCAACAGCTCCTGATAGAAGTCTTTAAGGATCCGATGGCCGAGCTCGCCGAAGTCGGCCGGACTTGGACTGGTGATCTCTTCGGGTCTCTCCAACCGTTGCAGTCGAAGCACATGTTCCGCGAAAAACTGAAACGGGCAGCGGCCGTAGCTTTCCAGTGCGGTGGGCGAAAGCCCGCGCCGTGAAAACCTATGCCAGAACTCGGCGAGTGGCTTGACCAATCCGTCGAATGCGTCAAGGCGCGACGAACTGAGGTC
>JBFJTQ010000053.1:0-8490 GCA_041625275.1 Binatia bacterium
GGTCATCCCGTTCATTCCCGCTGGGACTCTTTTTTCCTGACGGGAACCGCGTGAATGCGGCGCTTCGCGCCTTGGCCGTCGAGATCGAGATTGAATAGAGCTCCGCGTCGTCCGACCGCCCGAACGCCATCATATGTCCGCCATCATCCACGACGCTCACGCTTGCGGCGACGCCCAAGCTGGCGGCTTTGTCCAGGGCACCTTGTAAAATCGTCATGGCGCCATCCTTAGTGACTTTAATGGTTGTTTTCGTCTTCATATTCCCCCCTAATTTTGACAACCCTAAGCGCGCCCGTTGTGTGCTTTGTGCCTCTATTACACAAAAACTTTAGCGGAGTAAACGTTTCCGTCGCAGCGTTGGAACTGCTACGCCTGATCGTTGTAATGGCGTGGCGACCGAATGTGCGAGGGTAGCGCACAGGAATTATTCCGATTTTCTCTTGTGCGATTTTCCACCTTGTGATAGCTCCCGGGATAAACAGCGCATCAAGAGATTCTACTAACTTCATCGATATTTGATTGGGGCGCACGTAAACCGGCGGTCGGTGGTGTTTGATTGGCGGCTCCGCAAGGGAAGGGCGTCTTCGTGGCGCTTGGGGCAGGCTTGCGCGCCTGAACGCCGGAGTGCGGTGCGAATCTGCTCGATGACAGGAGTCGGAGAGCGCGTTGCGGCAGGGGGGGGACAATGGATGAACCAAAATCCGCAGCGATCTTCGACGCAGATATTTGCAAAAAAAGAGGAGGGAGCATTATGGCCGTGAGAATAAGGTTAACCGCATTGACCGCAGTAGTTTTGCTGGTCTTGTTTAGTACGCGCGCGTTAACGGCGGAAAAAGTCGTCATCGCTTACCCAACGACGAGCAGTCAGTTTGCACCCTTGTGGTTCGCGAAGGATGTCGGGCTCTATCAAAAGCATGGACTTGACGCGGAGTTAGTTTACATCCGGGGGTTTAACCTTATTCAAGGGATGGTTGCCGGACAAGTGCAGCTTTCCCAAACCTCGCTCGCCGGCGCGCTGCTAGCCATTCTCCGGGGCGCCGATCTGCGCTTCATAGCCATCACAGCCAAGATCTTTCCATACACATTGCTTACGGCCAAGAACATAAAGAGCATAAAAGATCTGAAGAACGGAAAAATCGCCATCAATCGACTGGCGGATGTCAGCGAA
This sequence comes from Binatia bacterium, assembly GCA_041625275.1. Lineage (GTDB taxonomy): Bacteria > Desulfobacterota > Binatia > UBA9968 > UBA9968 > JBFJNS01. The sequence continues at coordinate 1,169 of JBFJTQ010000053.1, forward strand.
ATCGCCTCCAAGATAGCCCTGAGAAAACTCGGGATGAATCCCGATAAAGATGTCACCATGCTCCAGGTGGGCGGCTCTCCTGAGCGTTTGGCAGCGTTGCAGTCTGGTAGCGTTCAAGGAGCCGCTCTTGACTTCATGTCGGGACTGAAACTGGCCAAGGAGGGATATAATGTTCTGGCGCGGCTGAATCTGAATTACCCATACCTGGGGCTGCTCGTGCCGCGCAGATTCATGCGGGAGAACCCCTCTGCCACTGAGGGATTCGTGAAGGCGTTCGTCGAATCGGTGGTGCGCTTCAGCAGCAATCGCGATGAGGGAATCAAGGTCATCTCAAAATACATGCAATCCGATGAGATGGACCTCGTAAAACAGGCTTATGATTTCATTGCGACGGAGTTTTATGCGAAGAATTTAGAACCAGACGCCGAAGGCTTTAAACTGCTTCTAGAAGAGCTCGGGGCCAGAGAGCCGAGTGCTAAAAACGCGTCCATGGACCAATTCGTCGATGTGAGTATCATTCGGAAACTCGATAGGGAAGGCTTTTTTAAGTCGGTCTACCGGAAGTAACTCGGTCTAGCACGAAAGTCATGAGGGCCGGGAGAAGAACGACCAAAGCCTGAAGCTCAAAGACCGCCGCGCGGAGAGACCGTTCCATGTTAAAAGCCGCTAGGCCGGGAGGTAAGAGATGCAGAGCCTGAAGCTGGAAATGGTGGGGCTCACGGGCGCAGACGGCCGCCCTCGCGACGTCGACCGCTTCGACATCGCATCCCTGCGGAAGCAGCAATGGGACTGGGACCGGGTGGTGAAGGGAACGCATCCCACGAACTGTTGGTACAGCAAGTGCTGCAATTACAACTTATACGCCAAAGACGGCGTCGTCCTGCGAGAGGAGGTTGCCGGCAACTATCCGCCGCGAGGCGAAGCTCCGGACTTCAATCCGCGGGGCTGCCAGAAGGGCGCCTGCTACGTTCACCGGATGTACGATCCCACCCGAGTCAAGTACCCCTTGAAAAGGATGGGGCCGAGGGGAGCGGCGAAGTGGCAGCGGGTAAGTTGGGAGCAGGCTTTTGACGAGATCGCCGGCTTCCTTCTGGACGTGCTCGTGCGCGACGGCCCCGACGGCGTGCATGAGGGGCGGGGGAGCCAGTGGTCGAGGAGCAACACGTTTGCCGCGAGCAGCTTGTTCGATGTCCTGGATGTCTCCCGCATCGACGTCAGCAGCGAGGAAGGCGATGATCACCAGGGCGCCGCGGTGACCTTCGGCAAAGCCGTCTTTGCGCAGTCGGCGGACAACTGGTATTACGCGGACCTGATCCTAATGTGGGGGGCCAACCCCGCCTTTACGCACATCCCCAATTTTCATTTCATCGCCGAGGCTCGCTACAACGGAACCAAGGTTATCGCTATCACTCCCGACTACAACGCCTCGTCCATCCACGCCGACCTGTGGGTTCCCATCCGCGTCGGGACCGACGCCGCCCTGGCCCTGTCCATTGCACAGGTCATTCTCGAGGAAAATCTCTATAACGCACCCTTCGTTCGAGAGCAAACCGACCTGCCGCTTCTGGTGAGGGAAGACACGGGCAAATTCCTCCGGGAGAGCGATCTCAGGCGCGGCGGCCGGGAAGAATGTTTCTATCTCTACGACCTGGAAAGCCGCCAAATCCGGGAGGCGCCCTGGAAAAGTCTGGACTTGAACGGCCTGGAGCCGGCACTGGAAGGAGCGTACGAGGTGCAGACGCTCCAAGGGCCGGTGAAGGCGCGGCCCGTCTTTGCTCTTCTCAAGGAACAACTGGATAAAGCATACGCCCCCGAGCAGGCCGCGGGTGTCACCGGGGTCTCTGCCGCCGCGATCCGCCGGCTCGCCCGGGAAATCGCCTCAGCCAGAGGAGTGGTCAACGTGGACACCGCCGTGTGGGGGAAGTTTTATCACGGCGACGCCATGGAAAGGGCGATCGTTCTGGTGGTCGCCCTATGCGGCCATCTCGGAAGGAAAGGCGCGGCTTACAGCGCCTTCGCCAGCATCGCGCCGGACACCAGCCTGGGAGCTTTCCAGCGCCTGGGAAGCCAGATCATGTTGAACGTAGCCAGCGCCGATCCGCGCTATTCCCAGTGGCGGGAGCAGGGATACACGGACGAGATGATCCTGTCCGAGTATGTGCGGGAGAGCTTTGCGCAAAAGAGCATGGTGCCGAGCTCGCTTACGTACCTGGTGCACGGGGGGATTCTGAAGGAACTCAATCGCCACAACAACTGGGACCCATTGCTTCGTCGCCCGCTCCAAGAGTACGCGGAGGAGTCAAACCGCAGAGGCTGGTACCATCTCCCCGATCCCGACCGGCCTCCCCGCCTCGTCTTCGTCCACGGGGGCAACATGTTCCGCAGGGTGCGCTCGAACCATCTCCTGCTTGAGAACTTTCTCCCCAAGATCGAGCTTCTGGTCACGCTCGATATCCGGATGAGTACCACGGCCCTGTATTCCGATTTCGTTCTGCCCACGGCCAGCTACTATGAGACGGACTCCATCCCGTGGCTCGCGGTCCCCCTTGCTCCGTATCTCAATGTTTCCGTGAAAGCGGCCGAGCCTTTATACGAGTCCAAGAGTGAATGGGAAATCTATTGTCGTCTGGCTCAGAGGCTGGAGGAGAAGGCCCGGGAAAGGGGAATCTCTACTTATCGCGACCGCCAGGGGCGCGAGCGACGCTTCGACCGGGTGGTCGAGCAACTGACTTCGGGGGGCCTCTACGATTTCGACGACGATGAGGCCATCGCCCGTGACGCTTTCTTACATACCGAAAACGTGGAGAAGCTGGACTGGGAAGTGTTCAAGGAGAGGGGAATTGCCGAGTTCACCGGCCCCGGACGGCATATCCGCTCCCTAAGCAACGCCTGCGACATCAGTTTGGGGGAGCCTGTGGTGCCGCTGACATGGCACACGGATGGGAAAGAGCCGTATCCAACCCTGACGCGCCGCATCCAATTCTACATCGACCATGACTGGTACCTGGAGCTGGGCGAAGCGCTTCCCGTGCACAAAGATTCGCCGCCGGCAGGAGGAAATTACCCCCTGCATCTGAGCGGGGGGCATACTCGCTGGAGCATCCACTCCAACTGGGTAGACAACCCGCTGCTATTGCAGCTCCAGCGCGGAGAGCCGGCGGCATATCTGAACCCTCAGGACGCGGCCCAGAGAGGCATTCGGGACGGCGGTCGGGTCGAGGTCTACAACGACGTGGGCCGATTCCAGATTCAGGCGATTTTATCTGCGGCGGTCAGGCCGGGTGAAGCGATCATCTACCACTCCTGGGACAACTTCCAGTTCTCCGGCTGGCGCCACTTCAAGAACGTGATGGCCTCGCCCGTCAACCCGCTGGAGTTTGCCGGCGGGTACTTCCAGTTGCGCCCGCTCGCGCTTACCCTGGCTCCCGGTATGAGCGATCGCGATACGCGGGTCGAGATCCGGCCGCTCGGCCCGTGAGGCCCCTTTCCGCGGGCGGTTTTTTCGCCTCGGCCTGTTTCAACATCGCCTCGCGGCGCACGATGTAGGCGCAGGATGCGATGATCACCGCCGTGCCGATGAAGGACCACATGTCGGGCAGCTCTTTGAACAGCACGAAGCCGATGATGCCGGCGATGATGACGCGGGTAAAATCGAGAGGCGCGATGATGGTCACCTCACCAGCGGCGTAGGCGCGGGTCAGGGATGTCTGCCCAGACGCGCCGAACAATCCGAGCAGGACCAGCCATCCCCACTGCTGCGGCGTCGGCCATCGCCACACATAGATCGCCGGCCCGATCAGCACCAGCGTGCCAATGATAAAAAAATAAACCACGATCCGGTCGGCCGGTTCGGTGCGGGTCAGGTCCTTCATGGTGATAATGGCGCCGCTGGCGAGAATCGCCCCGAGCAGCGCCACCAGCGCCGCCCACGTGATCCCGCCCTGGGGTTGTACCACGAGCACTACACCGGCGAAGCCGGTCACGGTGGCGATGGAACGCCGCAAGCGCAGACGCTCGCCCAGAAACAGCGCCGAAAGCAGGATCGACCACAGGGGGATGGTGAAGCCGAGCACCATGGCGTCGGCCAGGATCAAGTTAGCCACTGCATACATCATGCAGAACAGCGAGGTGGCCCCGAGCAAACCGCGCCAGAAATGGCCGGTGAGGCGTTTGCTGCGCATGCCCGCGGCCCCGTGTCGGATCAGCCACGGCAGGTAGAAGATCAGCGAGGTCACCATCCGGAACATGGCGATCTCCATCACCGGAAGCCCGGTGGCGGCGAGATGCTTGCCGACGGCGAACATGCCAGTCAGCGCCGACACCGCCGCCATCATCCACAGCGCGCCGCGGACGTTCGCGGTCAGAAGACGCGGGCTGCCATGCCCTGAGGCGGAAATTTTGCGGTCGATGGTACGGCCTTTCGGATACGCGACGGAGCGGACGCGCGCTTGAGCGCGCTGGGACAGTCGATTCCAACCGGCTCATAGCCGGCGAGTCGGCAACGTTTAGCGGCAAGTCTCTGCATGCCGCACCCGGCTAACCGGCTGGGCGACGCCCAAGCGAGCAACTCTGGCATTAAAGCAAACTCTGTCAATGCGTCCAAAGTCCATACCTATCGCGCGCTTTAGTTTCTTTTCCCGCCGATCGTGTTCCCGCGCTTCCGCCTCCATCACCGCCATTGTTTCCATGCCCTCTCGGATTCCGGCCTCCAGGGCAAGGATCCGCTCGAGGAGCTTTTCACAACAGAGCGGGGAAAAGATTAGATTGGTACAATCCCCTGAACATCCTCCATCGCCCCGTGAGTTGATTGTCCCTAGCTACTGTATTCCAAAGAAACGTTAGAATAGACCCGAGGAGGGGAGGAGTGCAATGGTGGCCGGAGCCCATCTCGTGGCAGGGTGCCGGGCTCTTGCGGTTCCTCTTCTTATAACCCTTACTCCCGCCTCTAAAAATCAAAAGAAACAGGGGGCAGGCGTGATATTTGCGGTTTTCGATCAGACTTACAATGCGATCAACATCCTTTAGCGCCTTGTCGCGTCCGATTCTGCTTTCTGCACGCGCGACGCTCCGACTCACGCACGTCGCATCCACCGCGAGGGCCGCCGCTAACGATGTGACCGAGAGTTTTATATGAGTCCGGCCCACGTAACAAAGAGCCTCCCGGGCTCGTACCCGCTCGCGCTCCTTCAGGCACTCCGCCGACTCTCCTGGAATCGACTTTCAAACAAACAAAGATGCGGAGCGGCTAGAACGATTCTTCAGTTTTGTTGGGCCAAAAGTAAACCGGCTCGATTGACTTCTGACAAATCCTCAGAAAAGGTAGAACCCGATGATAGTGTCAGAGAGGACGCTCGATGGAAGACAAAATGCGCGTTTGCATGCCGCCCGATCCAAACCCGCAAAAGCCAGTCTTTAAGCCACCGCCAGGTACTTGCGATACCCATTGTCATATCTTTGGACCGCCGCAGGTATTTCCCTATTCCGAACGGCGACGTTACACTCCGCCCGCTGCACCCGTCGAGCACTATTTGATGATGCTGGATGTTATCGGTGTTGACCGCGGCATTGTCGTTCAGCCAAATGTCCACGACACCGACAATCGGGTGTCGATTGACGCCATCGCCCGCAGCAACGGGAGGTTCCGTGGTGTCGCACGCATCGATGACGACACTAGCGATAAAGAACTCGAGGCAATGCATGAAGGGGGTATTCGCGGGATCCGCTTCGAGTTCGTCGAGGGTCGCCGCGGCAGCACGAACATCCCCCTTTTCGAGCGCATGATAGAGCGCATCCGACCGTTCGGTTGGCATATAGAGCTTCACGTGGACCCCAACGTCTTGGTACAGCATGCAAACTGGTTCCGGGCTTTGGACTTGATTTCGGTCGTCGACCACTTCGCGCGAATCCGAACCGCCGACGGGATCAATCAACCTGGATTCCAGCTTTTACTGGAGCTTATGGAACGACCCAATTATTGGGTAAAGATTTCCGGTTCCGATCAGCGTACCAATGCACCCTATCCTTATGCCGACGTTGTGCCCTTTGCGCATGCGCTGATCGCGAAGGCCCCGGACCGGATCCTGTGGGGCACCAATTGGCCGCACTCCAACATATTCGTGAATGGACGCACGCCTAATGACGGGCTGTTGCTCAGCCTCATGCTCGACTTCGCACCCGACGAATCAATAAGGGATCAGATCTTGGTGGACAACCCCGCTCGCTTATTCGGCTTTCATGATTGAGCATCACGAGCAATCTTAGAGGTGTAGTTGCAAATCAAAAACTGGGAGCGGAAAACATGACTAGAATACCAGCGTTGAGCCGGGAGGAGATGGACGCGGAGCAGCAGAAGGTTTACGATGAGACCCTGGCAACGACGGGTCGGGTCGGCAGAGGACCGTCGGTCGGTTATGCGTATTCGCCGGGCCTCTGGCGGATGCACAACGCATCGAGCGCGCATCTTCTTAACTGTTCGTTGACACCCGCGCAGGTTCGGATCGTGTCGCTGATGACTGCGCGACACTGGAACGCCGCTTACCCGTGGAGCGCGCAAGCGGCGACGGCGCTGAGCGCAGGCGTCGACCGGGCCGTGATCGAGGCCATCAAAGCGGGGGAACAACCGAATTTCACGGACCGCACCGACGAGATGGTGCACGCTGTAGCGCGTGAATTGCTGGCGACCGGGTCGCTGGGAGACGACATCTTCAAGGCTGCGGAATCGACGCTTGGCTATCAGCGCCTCGCCGACGTGATCGGCGTGATCGGCCATTTTTCGACAACTGCAATGATGGCAAATGTTGTGGGCGCAAAACCGCAAAAGGACGCGCCATCGCACCTCAAGCCCTAAGGGCAGCGCTCTGCGTCGCCATATCGCACCTCTGGAAAATCTCGGGATCAGACGAAGGGTTTAAACCCGCTCTCAGCTCCTAATACTTACGCTGAACCGTCGCCTACTGTGTCTTTTCGATATTTTAATGAAGCTTTTCTAGCTCGTCGAATGCGGGGTCGAGTCTTGCAATCACACATTGTGTGATGCAAGAGCCAACTCCACCTGCAAATACCAAATGCTCCAGCACCGTTTTGTCGGTGCCTGCGCGTATTTTGGGAAGGATTGATTCGGGTCAATTCTTTAGCTATTTGCCGTCGTCTAGGCTGACGATCACGATGGCGTTGGCAATCAGCGTGCCGTCGGTGCCCTCGGCATTTAGCACTTGCAGGCCACCTTGGACCACGTTGATATGGCCACCACCGTGGGGCAGCGTTTCCAGCACTGCCTGGCGATCCACGGCCTCGGGCTTAGGCACGCCGATGGTTACTTCCAC
>JBFJTQ010000054.1:0-8477 GCA_041625275.1 Binatia bacterium
GCTTCTCCCCGCTGACCGCCGCCCAATCCCCGATTGCGCTCGAAAAAATTATCCTTGCCGTCCCCTCTCCTGCTCTCAGTATGCTGCCCGTTTTCTTCGCCCAAGACAGAGGCCATTTCAAGAAAGAAGGCGTGGGCCGGTTATCGTATCGATAAGCGGTCGTCTTCAAGCCCTGGCGCTTGGCGCCGGGGAGATAGACTACGCTGCGTCCGTCGAGACGATTCTCAGGGCCGCCATGCAGGGAATGCAGTTCAAAATAATACTCTATACCAACGCAAAGATGTCCGTCGTGCTGGTCACGGCGCCCGACATCAAATCCGTGGCTGATTTGCGCGGCAAAACCGTTGGCGTCACCTCCCTGGGCGGGGGCTTAAAATATGCGATGCGCGAGATTCTGATTCAGAAAGGCGGACTGAATCCGGACAGGGACGTGAGAGCCGTTTCCATCGCCATGCCCGACCAGATGGCGGGACTAGTCTCAGGTTCGTTGGAGGGCGCGATGTTAGTGCCGCCCTTTGACGGCCTCATGGTCAAAAAAGGCTTCAAGCGGCTGGTCGCGGCCGGGGATTTTCTTGACTATCCCCAGGGCGGATTAGCGACTTCAGACAAAAAAATCAAAGAACAGCCTGCGCAGGCAAAGCGGGTCATGCGCGCCCTCATCCAAGCTCTTGGCGAGATTCGTGCGGAGCGCGACCGAACCGTGAGCTACATCACAACGCGGTGGAAAATCGACCGGGATCTGGCGGCGGAAAGCTATGACATGATGGTGCGATCCTTCAGCAAGGACGGCAGCGCCAGCACTCAGTCGATTCAAAACGTCATTGAATCGACCAGGTCCCGCCTTCAGTTCAATCGGCCCGTTTCCGTCGCGGACGTCCTCGCCCTACCCTTGCTCGCCGAGGTGCAAAAGGAGCTGAACCTCAGATAGGTCGCGGCACCCCAAAAGCTCGTGGCGGCGCCAGACCGGTTACGTCAGACCAGATACTGGCGTCGTAGAATCGTTCAACGGGCGCATGAGGGGGACTGTAGAGCCCCAACTCGATCCTAAGTTGGATCACTCGGTTTAAGTCCGCGGGGTTGATGGCGGCCCCGGGAAGCACCTGGCCCAACTTTAGTTCAGCCAGTTCGCGGGAGATTTTTTGATAATCCTGCATGAGCTGTAGTGCTTCGTCGCGATTGAGAGGTTCCAGAACCCAATCCGTCGCGTCTACGAAAGCGTGGACGAAACGAAGCATCTTCGAGCGATTCTCTTCAACCCAGCGCCTCCGCGCCCAACAACCCGTGGTTACGTAATCCGGAATGTAGTCCGAAGCTTTCGCCAGCAAGTTAAAGCCTTCGCTCAATGCCTGTCCATCGTAAGGCGGCGCCACCATGCAGGCGGACACCTCGCCCTTGCGCAGGGCATCCAAACGGAAAGGGGATGTCCCGATGATCTTGACTTCGTAGTCAGTTTCCCGCAACCCATGGGCGCGCAGGATTTTCATTCGATGCAGATCATAATTGGAGTCCCCGGGATCACCCGCCAGTTTTTTTCCCTTCAAGTCCGCGGGAGATTTGATGTCTTTGGCGCCCACGAGCTTAACTTGCAGGCCCTTTTCCGGGATCAGGTAAAGTACGAAATCATGGCCGTCGCGCGTCGCCCGGGCAATCATCGTGTCGGGGCTCGTAAGGCTAATGTCCCATCTTCCCTCGGCCATGCCGCGGTTGTGCTCCGGCGCGAAGGTCGCAATTTCAAAGCCCACTCGAAGGCTCTCGCGGCCGAAGAGCCCCTTTTTCTCCGCCACGACGAAAGCCGGCAGCGGGTAATAGCCAATCACGCGGAGCTCATCCATGTTTGCCTCCCCTTTCTTTCGGTCGCACGGCTAGAACTGAGGCTCGGGTGCTGAGGACTGAGTCCGAGTTCAAAGACTGAACAATGTGTCATTGCTTGGCATATCTTTCAGTGTTTCCACTCAGTCCTCGTTACTCATTACTCATTACTCTTCTATGCTTTCCCACAACAATTCCGCCGGATGCTTCGATTTTCGCCCGCTGAGGTGCTCGATCTGCTGGCGGCAGGAGATACCCGGCGCCACGACCTCCACATCTCCCGCCGCAGCCTTCACAGCCGGCCCAAGCCGGCGACTGCCGATGATAAGCGATAAATCATAGTGCTCCTTCTCAAATCCGAAGGAGCCGGCCATGCCGCAGCAGCCGGAATCTACTTCGCTGACTTCGTAGCCGGCCCATCTTAGAACCGCAACCGTGGGCGCCGAACCGACGAGAGCCTTCTGATGACAGTGGCCATGAAGCAACGCTTTCCGTCCGCCGCCTTTGAATTCGGGCGCAAGCTTGCCTGCTGCCCGCGCTTTTAACAGAAACTCTTCGAGCAAGAAACTATTCTCCGCGACTCTCTTTGCGGCCGCGGTGCGCAGGAATTCCGGATACTCGTCGCGCAGGGTCAACAGGCATGACGGTTCCAAACCAACGATCGGCACTTCCCTATCGGCATAGTCGGCAAGCTGATCGACATTCCACGCGGCATTGTTCTTCGCTTCCGCCAGCATCCCTTTGGAGATCATCGGCCGGCCGCAGCAGCGCTTATTGACCAGCACCACGCGGTAGCCCAGATGGTCCAGCAGGCAAGCAGCCGCTTTCGCCACGTTCGGCGTGTTGAAGTTGTTGAACGTGTCGTGGAACAGCACCACATCCCCTTTGGAACCGTCGCCTTTCGGTTCATGCGTAGAAAACCAATCTTCAAAGGTCTCGGCCGCGAATTCCGGTAGAGGACGGCGGCGGTCCACGCCGGCGACCCACTCCATCAACCAGCGGTTCAGACTGGATCGGGCGATCCAGTTGGACAGCGGAGCGAACTGCGAACCCAGGCGATTGAGACGTTCGATGCTACCGAAGATGCGGTTACGAAGCGGCAAGCCGTTGACTCGATGGAAGTGATCCAAAAACTCGTACTTGAGCTTGGCCATGTCCACGTTGGAGGGGCATTCGGCTTTGCACGCTTTGCATTCGAGACACAAATCCATGACCTCGTAGAGGCGCTTGCCGGCAAAATGTTCTTTGGGAACCTTCCCAGAGAGAACGGAACGAAGCGCGTTCGCGCGCCCACGCGTGGAGTGCTCTTCTTGCAGGGTTGCCATGTAAGACGGACACATTGTGCCGTCGAGCTTTTTCCGGCACTCGCCCATGCCGCTGCACATCTCCACGGCTCTGGCAAAGCCGCCTTGAGCGCTGAAATCCAGCGTCGTCTGCGGTTCCCAGGTTTTGTATTGCGGACTGATTTTGAGCGACTCCGTCATGGGCGGCGAGTCGACGATTTTGCCGGGGTTCATCAGATTCCTGGGGTCAAAAACATGCTTGATTTTCCGGAACGCTTCGTAAAGCGGAGCCCCGAAGAGCTTTTTGTTGAAATGACTGCGCGCCAGACCGTCGCCATGTTCGCCCGACATGGCGCCATTAAACTCAAGAACGAGATCCGAAATGGCGGTGGCGATGGAGACCATTTTGGAGACCTCGCTCTCCTCTTTCAGGCTGATCAGCGGCCGTATATGCATGCAGCCGACGGAGCAATGGCCGTAGTAACCGGCGATTGCATCATGCCCGGTTATGATTTCTCGGAAACGTTTGATGAACTCGGGCAGTTTGACCGGCTCCACGGCAGTGTCTTCGACGAAGGCAATCGGCTTCTTGTCGCCTTTGGTTCCCAGGAGCAACCCGAGCCCGGCCTTGCGCACGCCCCAGATTGCCTTGACCTCTTCCGGCCTGAAGGCAAGCGTCGCCGCATAACCGATGCCGCGCGCCTTGCGTAGCGCCTCGAGTTTGGAAACCTGCTCTTTGACGTCATCTTCGGTCTCGCCGGCATATTCAACCATCAACAGCGAACTGGGATTGCCCTGCACGAAGCCCAACTTCCGGGATTGCTCAATATTGCCGCGGGCGAGATCCAGAATCATCTTGTCCGTGGACTCGAGCGCGTAGGGAGCGGTCTCGAGAATCGCCTGGGAGGCTTGCAGCGCTTCGATATCGTCGTTGAAGTGAATCACATCCAGGGCCGTCCATTTGGGTTTCGGCACCAGGCGCATCTTGGCTTCCACGATAATGCCCAGGGTGCCTTCCGAGCCCACCAGGATGCGCGAGAGGTTGAACGGCTGCGGTTTGATGAACTCGTCCAGGTTGTAGCCCGATACCCGCCGCATGATCTTAGGGTAGCGCGCCAGGATGTCTTTCTTGTTCTCCTGGGCGAGGCGCGTGATTTCTCTATAGATCCGCCCTTCGATGTTTTCCGCGCAAAGTTTGCTCTCCAACTCCTGGGGCGAGAGATCCTTTAAAACCAACTCCGAACCGTCCGACAGCAGGACCGTCAATTCCACGACGTGATCCAGGGTCTTGCCGTAGGTCAGCGAATGTGCGCCCGCTGAGTTATTCCCGATCATGCCGCCCAGGGTGGCTCGATTCGACGTCGAAGTATCCGGGCCAAACTGCAGGCCGAGGGAGCGCACATGGGCGTTCAGTTCATCCTGAACCAGGCCCGGCTGGACACGACACCAGAGCTCCTCTTTGTTCACTTCGACGACATGCTGCATATACTTGGAGAAATCCAACACGATCGCATGCCCCACCGCCTGTCCCGCCAGCGACGTGCCGCCGCCGCGCGGCAGCACGGGCACGCCAAGTCGATTCGACACTTCGATTACAGCCTGCACGTCTCCTTTGTGACGCGGCACCACCACACCGATAGGCTCGATTTGGTAGATCGACGCGTCGGTCGAGTAAAGCAGACGCGAATAGTGGTCAAAGTGCACATCCCCTTCGACCCGCTTTTTCAGCTCCACTTCGATCTCGAGATAATCCCTGCCCGCGTTCGCGCTCATCGCTGCCCCCTTGATTCTACTTTGAACTCCTCGATATAAAACCTCGAACGACCATCTATCCCCACCGTAACACCAAAATGCCCGCCACGACCAGCGCGGCAGCGAGTCCGTCTTTAACAGTCACGACTTCGATCCCCTTGAGCATCGCCCGCGCGAGAAAGAAACTTACGATGGGTTGCATGTTCCAGATCGGCGCAACCACCGAAGCCGGCGCGACAGCCAAGGCCTTCAACGTCAAGATGGACCCGAAAGCCTGAAGGACTCCAGAGCACACAAAGCAAAAACCGCTGGCAAACGGAAGCCGGTGCCATCTCAGTTCGATCTTAAGTAGACTTCCGAAGAAAACCAACAAGAGCAAACCCGTCGCGTGCATGATCAGAGCCCCGAGGACCGGTGGGCCGCCCATGTCCGTGCCCAGCTTTTTCATCACCGGAACAACGCCGTAACATAGGGTCGCTAGAACGGACGCGAAAGTCAGCGTGCGGGTCGGGTTCGGCCCTTGACCTTCTGGCGGGGGCCCGGTGATAAAAAGGATCCCTGAAACGATGAGCAGTACCCCGCCGAGAACGAAGGGCGTCAACGATTCGCCTAAGAAGAGCGCTGCCAACAGAACCGTAATTACCGGCGCGCTGTTGTTTACGGACTGGGCGCGCGCGGCGCCCATTTGATCAACGCTTATGACGAACAGTGTCCGTCCCAGATAGGCGCCAACGACACCCGTGGCCACAAAAACGATTAAGGCCGCCACGGGAATCTCCCCTGCTACGAAGGACCCCTCGAAAAGCGCAAACAGTATCAATGTCAGCAGAATGGAGCTTTGCTGCAGAAGCGTTGCGGCGCTTACGTCTGATTGGACCAGCCCGCGCTTCACCAATACCGGGCTAGTGCCCCAGAAAAGGCCGGCCATAATGGCGTACACAATCCCGGTTTGCATCGCTGCGGTCACCGGCGATCCACGAATCTTCTCATAAAACCGCCCTCGCTTTTTTGAAGATTTGATAAAAGCTCGCGCGGGTGAGTTTGCCGGTAAAGGTGTTTTGCTGGCTGGGATGATAGGAAGATATGAGCGTGAAATGGTCCGGCAGCTCAACGACGCTTCCGTGTCCGAACCTGGGCCGCGGTTTGGGCAGCGCCCCGCCGTTCTCTCGATGGGCCGCGAGGAAGGCATCAAACGCCAATTTTCCCAGCGCAACCACCACGCGCACAGAGCCAAGAAGCTTGAGTTCGCGAGAGAGGTACGGGCGGCAACGCCCAAATTCGACCCTGGTCGGCTTATTCCCGGGCGGCGCGCACCGCACCGCCGCCGTGATGTAGCAGTTTCTTAGCTTGAGGCCGTCGTCGCGGGCGAGGGAAACGGCCTGATTGCAAAAACCAGAGGCGTGAAGGGCTCTGAAAAGCCAGTCTCCGCTGCGATCTCCGGTGAACATTCGCCCTGTCCGGTTACCGCCATGGGCTGCCGGTGCAAGGCCAACGATCAAGAGCTGCGCTTTCGGGTCGCCAAAGCCTGTCAATGGCCGCGCCCAGTAGTCCTCGCCGCGGTAGCGCCGCGGCGGCTTGTCTGCCGTGGCTTGACGCCAGGCCACGAGCCGGGGGCACTTGTGGCAGCTGATTATGGATCGGTTGAGCCCGAGCAACGTTTTCATCGGCCTGCCGCAGCTAAGATCGTGGCGGAAATTTGGGGACTATATACAATAATTCTTGACAAGGTCATAGCCCGCTTTTTTCACAGTCAGGGGAAAACCGATGGCACTGTGTTGATCTCAAGGTGAACGCGGAGGAGCGAGGCAGGCCTTCGGGAACTCAAATTGCAAATCTCACATAGCCGCGAATCTGAAATCTGCGATTTGTGATTCCTCGCGCAGCGAGGACTGCGGCCCATTGCCTCGCTCTGGAGAGCTCGCCTCCCGATCAAGGGTACACGTGCGAAATTCGGGATGGCCATCCGAGGCTTCCCAAACTCGGGACACGGGGGCTGGACTCCCTCCACAGAAACCGTTAAGAGTCTCTTAGGAAGGGACATTCTCATGGACGACGCCGAAACCAGGATCGAACGGGATTCGATGGGCGAAGTCAGAGTCCCCAAAAACGCTTATTACGGCGCGCAAACCCAGCGCGCCATCGAAAACTTTCCTATCAGCGGCCACGGGTTTCCGCCTGTCTTTATCCGCGCTCTTGGCCTGATCAAACTTGCCGCAGCAGCCGTGAACCGCGATCTCGGTCTCCTAAACCCCGAGATTGCCGAGGCGATTTGCCGCGCCGCCGCCGAGGTCAGTGAAGGCAAACACGATCAAGAGTTTGTCGTCGACATATTTCAGACCGGCTCCGGTACCTCAACGAACATGAACGCCAACGAGGTCATCGCCAATCGCGCGCTGGAAATTTTGGGCAAGCCTCGGGGCAGCAAGGAAATTCATCCTAACGACCATGTGAACATGGGCCAGTCCAGTAACGATGTAATTCCTTCGGCGATTCACATCGCTGCGCTCCAGGCCGTTCAACACAAGCTGTTGCCGGCGCTTGCGGCCTTGCGTCAAGCGCTCGACACCAAGTCCCGCGAGTTCGATGCGATCGTAAAAATCGGCCGAACCCATCTGGCGGATGCAACGCCGATTCGCTTGGGTCAGGAATTCAGCGGCTACGCCCGCCAGATCGAACATGGCACCGCGCGCATGATCACCGCGGCGACCGGGCTCGAAGAGCTGGCCCTCGGCGGTACGGCCGTGGGGACGGGAATCAACACACACCCGGAATTCGCGGCCAAAGTGATTGAGAAAATCGCCGCCATCACGCAACTCCGCTTCCGTGAGGCCGAAAATCACTTTGAGGCGCAGGCGGCAAGAGACGCTGTCGTGCAAGTGAGCGGATCCCTGAAAACCTTAGCCGTGAGTTTGACGAAGATCGCCAACGACCTACGCTGGCTGGCATCCGGACCGCGGTGCGGCATCGGCGAGATCGCTCTTCCCGACACTCAACCCGGCTCCTCTATCATGCCGGGGAAAGTCAATCCCGTGATTTGCGAATCGGTTCTGCAAGTTGCGGCCCATGTCATCGGTTGTGATGCAACGATCACGATTTGCGGCCAGGGCGGAAACTTCGAGTTGAATGCCATGATGCCCATTATGACCCTGCGGCTCTTGGAGTCCATCGAATTTAGCGCTACTGCGGTCCGGGCACTGGCGGACAAGTGTGTTTCAGGCATCTCGGCGAATGTGCAGCGCTGCCAGTCGCTCGTTGAGGACAGTTTGGCCATGGTGACCGCCTTGGCGCCGAAAATCGGCTATGATGCGGCTGCGAAGATCGCGCGGGAAGCGTTCGCGACCGGTAAGACCATCCGCGAAGTGGCTCGTTCTCGTCATGTCCTGCCGGATGCGGAACTCGCTCAACTGCTCGATCCCTTTTCCATGACGCGCCCTGAGAATCTTGCCAAAGACTGAGCCCAAGGGTGAAAAGCATTACGATTTCTGCTATAAGGGAAAAATGAGTGGAACCACAAAGAACAATCGGGGGTGTCCATGATCCAAAGACCGCAGCCATATAAACGCCAGATATTTATCTGCATCAACAACCGTAAAGGGGAAAGCCCCTCATGCGGGTTCAGCGGCGGCGAGGACA